>JADZFJ010000355.1 GCA_020849935.1 Crocinitomix sp.
ACCAAAACACGAATAAAGATGCTTGAAAAGGTCCATCCAAGTTTTAATGTTCCAGCAAAATAAAAGACTGTTCGCTCAAAATAATAAGAAAAAAAGATAGCGACGAAGAGAAAAAATACCACTAATAGAATTCTGCCAATTTTCATAATCACGTAGAATAAATTTAGCCTAAAGTTAGTGGTTCTGTCTGAAATTAAAGTAAAAAAAATGTGCTAGATTGCTTTCGTATTAAAAATAAGTGTTTTTGGGATTTATAAAGGGATTTAATTGGAGGAAACTTGGGGTTTCCATTAAAACCAAAGAACATTATTTAGGCAATAATGTTCTTTGGAAGGAATGGTTTATTTTAATTCACACGTACTTGTGACGGTATTAATTCCATCGTCGTAGCTCGAATTTAACGCTGAACATTTTGTTTCGGCTTCGTCTTTGCTCACGTCCACAAATGTTGTGTCAGCAGTTGCACTAAACGAGAAGATGCCAGTTGTAACCACGTCACATGAACAAACGCGGTCTTTTTTACATGAGGTAGCAGCAAATAGAATTCCAGAAACTGCTACAAAAAAGAATAATTTTTTCATTTTAAATATTTTTTAAAGTTAGTTGAATGAAGGTAATGAATTAATTTAGATGCATTGAAATATTTTTGAAAAAATTCATTAATCCCTCAAAAAAACTTGCGATAAGAAGGTCAACATCCCAATTAAAAGGGCATTTTCATCAATGTCAAATTTACTATTGTGGACAGGATAAATGATTCCTTTTGATTCATTTCTAACGCCAATGCGAATAAAAGTAGCAGGAATTTTTTGAGAATAATAGGCAAAATCTTCGCCTGTTAATCTTAATTCTAAATCAACAATGTTTTCGTTTCCAAGCATTTTTGAAGCTCGTTCACGGGCTACTTGGGTGAGCTGAACATCATTTTCCAAATAGGGGTAGCCAATGTCAATTTTTACGTCTGCGCTGCCCCCCATACTTTTGGTAAGTTGTTCGGACATTTCTTTAATTAATTGATGCGCTTTTGCCCGCCAAGTTTCATTCATGGTTCTAAACGTTCCTTCTAAATAAACTTCGTCAGGAATGACATTAGTGGCACCTAATCCTTCAATTTTACCGAAAGACAAAACACAAGGAATTTGTGGAGGACAATTTCTGCTCACCACTTGTTGCAAAGCCACGATTAAATGGGAGGTAATTAGAATTGGATCGATATTTAAATGCGGCATGGCTGCGTGTCCACCTTTTCCTTTAATAGTCATGCGAATTTCATCGCAAGAAGCCATGTACATTCCTTCTCTAAAACCAATTTTACCAACTTCTAATTCTGGAAAAACGTGGAGTGCATAAATTTCTGAAACGTGAGGATTTTCAAGCACACCTTCCGCAATCATTAAACTAGCGCCTCCAGGCAATTTTTCTTCGCCTGGTTGAAAAATGAATTTTACATTGACGGTCAATTGGTCTTTAAGCGCATAAATTACCTTGGCAGTTCCTAAAAGTGTGGCTGTGTGTACATCATGTCCACACGCATGCATAATTCCTGGGTTGACAGAGGTATAATTGGTTTCATTTTTTTCTAAAATTGGCAAAGCATCCAAATCGGCGCGTAAAGCAATCCACTTGGCAGTTGAATTTGAAGATTCGATGGTGGCCACAATGCCTGTTTTTACTACCCCGGTTTGGTGCGGAATTCCCCACTTGGTGAGTTGATCGCTGACAAATTGCGCGGTTTTTTCTTCTTCAAATGACAATTCAGGGTGTTGGTGTAAATGCCTTCGAATGGCTATAATTTCGTCTAAAATTTCACTTGCAGCGGTGTTTAATAGGTCTTTTAAGCTCATACGTTACTTTATTCGTCGGTGACCGTTTTTTCAGGTTCGATTGGATGAGGTAATTGGGCAATTTTTTGTTCTTCGCGGTGTGATTTATAGCCACTGTATATCATTCTAAAAGAAACATATAACATGAGAATTCCAAACACTAGTTTAACAATACTTTCGGAATAACGCAAGGCCAATTTAGACCCAAAATATCCCCCAGCAATAAATCCGATAGCGATAATTACCCCAAACATGAGGTTCACGTGTCCAGCTTTGTAATAATTCATGACGGCTAAAATACCAATTGGAGGAAGCATTAGCAACAAGCTTGTGCCTTGTGCGGTGTGTTGTGGCATTCCTAAAATATAGACCAAAGCTGGCACCATCACCACCCCGCCACCAATTCCTACAAATCCACTCATAATACCTGCAGCAACTCCGATTAAGATAAGAATGATGATTGTTTGTGTGGTCATTAAATGTCTTTAGTTAATGAAACATAAGGAAGAGGTTTTTGAAAATCTAAATTTTCGATTCCCCAAGCCAAATCTAACCGAACGAAATAGCCCCAAACTTTTGATCTTACCCCAAGGCCAATTCCCCCAATGATAGGTTCTCGGAGGTTATTGACGTTAATAGTCACCGGCATGTCATTAATCGTTTGACTGTTAAAGTAATTGTCAGGGTGGAAGGGGTGAGGACCTGTCCAAGCGGTGCCAACATCTCCAAAAGCAACAATTTGAAAGTGTCGTAAAAAATCACTTTTAATTGGGAAAGGTGAAAAAAATGAAAAGATCGGCAATCTAAATTCTGAATTAATCGAAACAAAACTATTTCCATTGCGAGCATTTTGAATAAATCCGCGCATTGGGGTTGCAATGGTTTGAAAGCCAAAATTTTGAGATGGATCTACCTCAATTGTCTGATCAAATGCTACCTCTGGACGCAAAATCCAATTGTCCACACCACCCATATAATACACTAATTTACGACCACCTAAAGAGGTTGCGCCCGCCAACCGATTTACCCAAACAAAATTTCGTTTAATTCGGATGGAATGTCTTAAGTCGAGTCCTAAATTAAAGGTTGGATAAAAGTTTCCACCCAATTCCTGTAAATATTCAGCAAATAGCTTAAACTGAGTTCCTCTTCGAATATTTAGTTCGATTGGAATGGTATTATCTAACACCAATTCAAAATTCAAACCACTGTTGTACGAAGCAACGGGAGGTCGAGATAAGGAAATATCACTGATCGGAATAAATACCTTATTGTCTTTCCGAAGGTTGACATTGCCACGAATGCTCCACACTTCTGAGATTGGAAAACTTAAGCGGTAACGAACGTCGTGGGTTAAAAATTTCACGAGTTCGGCAGAGACACTACTAATAGATTTTTGACGGTAAAATACTAATCGGTGATCGATTCTGTTTTTTAAGTGTTGAATCATTAACAAAAGCTCGCCACCATTATTTAATTGGGTACCAAAACGAACACCTCCTAGAATTTTATAATCATCGAACAAATCACTTGCCCCAATTTTTAAGAGCGCATTTGCCCCTGGGTTAAAATAAATTGATCCAGGACCACTGTATGGTTGATAGTTAGGAAAAAGGAAATTATTGTCAATTTGAGATAACAAATAATCTTTAGCGAAATTTATTTTGTAGATCAGGTAACTTGGGGGAGAAAATTTAGCCGCTTCAACAGCCTTTAATTGATTGGTGTCCAAACCGATTGGTTTTTCATCGGCGTACGAACCTCCGATATAA
>JADZFJ010000356.1 GCA_020849935.1 Crocinitomix sp.
GATGAAGAAGAACTAAAAGCATTTGCCGAAGAGGAAGATTTACCAGAAGCAACTAAAATTATTGAGTTACTAAAAAGTGAATTACCTTCTGAAATTGAAATGTCAGCTCACCTAGAAGAATGGTAATTTAAGACATATTATTTTCGCTGCGTTCCAAGCTAATCCCAAAACACGGCGAAATTTATCACCTGAACGGCTCCTTATCATAACACTGCCCATACCAACGCCAACTTAAGTCGAAATTCATAATCTCTTGAAGGGTTGAATTTGCTTTGTCTTTTGCGAAATAAGATAATCACCTCCATACCGCCGATGAATTTGTAATTGACATGAAAAATATCTACTTTCCCTGCACTTCTTGCCAACGTGAACTTATTATGCTCAAAAAATTTGTGGAAGGACAAGGAAAAAAAATTAAGATTATCGTGCATGCAGACCACACAATTGAAGGAGGAACAGATTTTGCGATGAAGTTAAATTTGAAATAAACAAAACTATGATAATAGAATATTTAAAATCCTACGAGGAGAAAAAGGAAAAGCTGAAAAAGGCACCAGTCCGTCCATGTACCTTAGAAGAAATCCAAGAAATTAGAGATTTATTGAATGAAGGAAACCCCATGCCAAAGGCTTTTGAAGAGTTGCTCTTCATTGGTGGAAGATATACTGCATTACCTTTAGACATCGAATTTAGAACCATAAAAGGCTGGTCGGTCTATGTAAAAGAAGAAATGCCCAAGCGTGGGGTGAAAATGGATCGTCCAATAGCCGTGTTTCATCAACACGAAGGTTGTTGTTTCGTGTTTATTTATTTGGATGAAGGCGATAACCCAAGCCCTTGGATCTGCTCTACTGATAGCGAATTCGATAGCGATGAAGGAGAAAAAGTGTGGAAACCGCCTTTCAAAACGTTTAAAGAAAACATCGATGATATGGTGGAATTGGCAGTTTTGGGTCTTGGTTTATAAAATTATGATAATAGAATATTTAAAATCCTACGACGAAAAAAAATTTGAATTTAAGCATGGAAAATCAACTCCAGAATTGCGAGTGAAACCTTGCACTTTAGAAGAAATTCAAGAAATCAGAGATTTCTTGAATTACAGTAATCCAATGCCCAAAGCATTCGAAGAGTTTTTATACATTGGAGGAAAAGTTACAGGCCTACCTTTAGACATCGAATTTAGAACCATAAAAGGCTGGTCGGAATACGTAAAAGCAGAAATGCCCAAACGTGGGGTGAAAATGGATCGTCCAATAGCTGTGTTTCATCAATTAGAGGGTTGTTTTTTTGTTTGTATTTATTTGGATGAAGGCGATAATCCTGTCCCTTGGAATTGCTCAACTGACCCTGAGTTTGACAATGATGAAGGTGAGAAGGTTTGGAAATCTCCTTTTAAAACCTTTAAAGAACTTATTGATGAAATGGTAAAATTAGCGCTTGTAGGTCAGGGAATCTAAAACTATGATAATGGAATATTTAAAATCTTACGAAGAAAAAAAAATTGAATTTAAACACGGAAACTCGCTGCGTAGGATATCCATCCTACGCCAACCAAAAATCGATATTTATCACTCCTTCCCAACACCAAATCAAGAAGATAAAATAATTGATAATTTAGCATTAATTGAAAAACAAAAAAAGCCGAAGTTATGTGGAAAGAATTTGAATTCGATCATCTATTTGAAACTCCTCCAAAAAAGCCATGTTTCTTGGCGGGAACATTAATAAAAACAGAAAGTGGTTTTTTACCAATTGAGCAAATTCAAACCGGAGAATTGGTTTATGCCTTTAATTTTGACCAGCAAAAACCTGAACTAAAATCCGTAACAGCGGTTTTTGTTAGTAGTTGCGATAAATATATAGAAATCCAAACACCCTCAGACATTTTACAAGCAACAGGGGGGCACCGCTTTTGGATACCGAGTAAAAACAAATGGATTAAAGCTCGAGAGCTTGTTGAAGGCATGTTTTTTCAAGACTTTAATGGTCAAAATATTGAAATAGTAAATCTCTCAATAATTGACCAAATAGAAAGAACATACAACTTTGAAGTGGAAGAATTACAAAACTATTATGTAGGTAAAAACCAAGTATTGTCACATACTAAATCTATCAAAGAATCCATTTTTGCGAGTACAGAAATTATTGAAGTTGAATTCTATAAATTCTTTTTCATCGGTAAAATATTGTATTTAGGACAAACTACTCAGGAAACTCAGGATAGGTCGAAGCAACATGAGGTAGAATTTAATAGGCATAAGGGCAAAAGACCTTGGATGAAGTTTAATCCAGGGCTAGGTTATATAAGACTCGATCCTAACGATGTCACGCAGGTGAGATTTGGAATGACACTATACGAAGCTGCTGTTGTTCATTTATATGAGATTAATGCTGTTGGAGGAATTGGAAACAAGGACAAATACTTATTTAATAAATCACTACCGATTGGCAAGAAGAGATTTGAGCATTATAAAAAATTTGGAAATTTTAACCCTTGTCTTTTTTACATGTAATTTAGAGAAAAATTTACACTTGAATTGACCTAACCTATTAAAAATAAATACACATGAGTTATCCAAAAAATTTATTAAAAGATTTGTATTGGTCGTTTTCGATTGGAGCCATCACAGATGAAAATGACTTTATAACTGAATTTGAGACCTATCATAAAAATATCATTTTGGCGAAAAAAATGCCATTTAAATGGACAGATATTGCTTTTGATTTTCCTAAAATTGAAATTCAATACCTCAAATACAATGAAGAGGAAGAAGATTATGATGAGCCGGATAAAATACTTGAAGCCAATAATGGAAAAAATTTTAGTTATAAAGAATTACTTTTCAAAATTCATCAGGAATGTGTATCACTCGAAAATGATGATCGGTGTTATTTTGAGGGATTAATTTATTCTGGAAGTGAAGAAGATGGTGTACCAACCTATTTTGTTGTTACGGGGAGTTAGGTTTAAATAGGATCGTGGCGTCATAAAGCAATCCCGCCGCTTCCTATGGTAAACTCGGCAAAATTCTGGTTTGGCAAATGACACAGCATTAAATTTAATTCAGAAAAATAAAGTCATTTTAAAATGGAAGAAGATTATAGTAAATATTCGGATGATATGTTGCTGAAGATGTATGAAGAATCGTATGACTTAGATGAAGCTATGTTTTTTATCTTATCTGAATTAAGCAGTAGAAAGCACCCTAGAATAAAGGAATTATGTTTAATAGCCTTAAAAAGAGATTTAGTTTTTGATGAATATTTTGTTTCATCAGCTTATCGCACGTTATATAGAAATGATGAAGATGCAGCGCTAGATTATGCGCTAGAAAACTTCAAAAAATTACATTTTTACTCTTTAGGCAGTTTAATTTCTTTATTGTGGGTAGATTCAGGAGAAGAAGAGCAGGCTGAAAAAAAGAAAGAGCTTATAAAACTTGTTAAAGCTTATCTCGAAACATTCAATAGTCAAGAAATAATAGAACTAAAAGAAGTAGCTGAGGATTATGATAAGTTTATGGATGTTTATAAAGATGTTTAATAAAAATTGGTCTTTGAGTGTGATGTTTTGGCTCAGGATGCAACAGTTAAGTAAAAAAAAAATGTTAAATATTAGTTTTTTAAAATTATTTATTAAATTAGGGTTTATATTATTAACTTAAAACTTATTTTATGATTTTCTCTTTTACTAAACCTATTTTGACCCTAACTTTCATAGTTGGTCTCACATTGATTTCATGCAAGAAGGAAGGGTGTTTGGATTCCGACGCCAAGAATTATAATGCTGATGCTAAAACGGATGACGGTTCATGCACCTATGAGGCACAATTTGTAGTTTATTTTAATCAAGCAACATCCGAAAATTTGATTGCTGATGGAATTTCTGAATTGAGTTTTTATTTAGGTGGAAAGTCAATTGGCTCGCTTTCAACGTCGAATTTTTCTGTCTTGCTGCCTGAATGTGGTGGTTCTGAAGGTCTAACCACAACCGTTGATTTAGGTTCCGTGAAAAGTTCTTATGAACTCGAACTCCGATACCTGAATAGCGCAAATGGCGATGTGATTGCTTCCGGTTCATATCCTGGTATACACGGTGGTGAGTGTCGTCAATATGAGATTACCTACTAACTGACGTTCAATTATCCGAGAACTAGATCTTCCAAACAAATGCTTTCAAGTATTTGATTCTATACTAAACATGAATAACCTTAGTGGCGTAGGATATCCATCCTACGCCAACCAATAATCACCGCGATATTTATCGCCTTCTCAACGTCAAATCAAGAAGATAAATGATATTTATTCTAAAACTCAAAAACATTCTGAATCCCCGTTTTCACCTTCTCAGCATTGGTCAAAAGCGCAGCTTCTAATGTCGAATTTAAAGGAATAGCTGGGGTATCAACAGAACCAATAATTTCGATTGGTGCGTCTAATTGTTTGAAACAATTTTTTTGAATTTTAGCTGCAATGCTCAAGGTGAACGTCGCTTCGATAGATTCTTCGGTGACTAATAAGCATTTATTATGGAGGTTAACCGCCTCAAAAACGGCAGTTTCATCCCAAGGACTCAAGGTGCGAAGGTCAATAATTTCAATTTGACCTGGGAAACTTTCCGCCGCTTCTAACGACCAATAAACACCCCTGCCATACGTCACAATCACTAACGATTCGCCATTTGCAATTTTATCAGGAGCCGCCGCCAACACTTGACGAGCTTTTCCAAATGGAATCACATAATCTTCATCTGGTTCCACCGTCATGGCGCCTTCCGTTCCTTTAATTTTACTCCAATAAAGTCCTTTATGTTCGAGCATTACCACCGGATTAGGGTCGTAAAACGCCGCTTTCATTAATCCTTTTAAATCGGCACCAGTGGATGGATACGCCACCTTAATTCCTCGAATATTCGTTACTACCGATTCGACACTGGACGAATGGTAAGGGCCACCACTGCCATACGCACCAATGGGCACACGTATAATTGAACTCACCGGCCATTTGCCATTAGAGAGGTAATACGAACGACTCACTTCGGTGAACAATTGATTCAATCCTGGCCAAATATAATCGGCAAATTGAACCTCCACAATAGGTTTTAAGCCAACGGCAGACATTCCAACCGTACTACCAATAATAAATGCTTCTTGAATAGGCGTGTTAAAAACACGGTTGTCCCCAAACTGTTGCGCCAAGGTAGCTGCCTCGCGGAAAAC
>JADZFJ010000357.1 GCA_020849935.1 Crocinitomix sp.
CAATTGTTTCAACTTGCGCATTGTCTGGTTGTGCAAAAGCATCGCCCATCCATCCAAGCATTATCACCAATATTACAATAATTTTCTTCATCTCAATTCTTCTTTAGCACTCGTTTTTTCTTTATTCCCACTCAATTGTAGCTGGTGGTTTTGAGCTAATATCATACGTTACACGGTTGATGCCTTTGACATTATTAATAATTTCATTGGAAATTGCCGCCAAAAACTCGTATGGTAAATGACACCAATCAGCCGTCATTCCATCTGTTGAACTCACCGCTCTTAAGGCAACCGCTTTCTCATAGGTGCGCTCATCGCCCATTACGCCAACGGTTTGCACTGGCAATAAAATCGCGCCAGCTTGCCAAACATCATTATATAAATTCCATTTTTTTAATCCTTCGATAAAGATCGAATCTACTTCTTGCAAAATACGTACCTTTTCTTCGGTAATGTCTCCTAAAATTCGAATTCCAAGTCCTGGACCAGGAAATGGATGACGACCTATAATTGTATCAGGAATCCCCAACGCCAATCCAACACGTCTCACTTCATCTTTAAACAACAGTCGTAACGGCTCGATGACTTGCAATTTCATAAAATCAGGCAAACCACCCACATTGTGATGCGATTTTATAGTTGCAGACGGTCCTCCAGTTGCAGACACAGATTCAATGACATCTGGATAAATTGTCCCTTGTCCCAACCATTTTGCGTCGGTTACCAAATGAGATTCTTCATCAAAAACTTCGATAAAAACCCTGCCAATAGCTTTTCGCTTTTTCTCAGGATCTGATTCTCCAGCCAAGGCATCGTAAAATTTCTGTTTTGCATTAACCCCTTTTACATTTAATCCCAATCCTTGGTAGGATGCTAAAACAGATTCATATTCGTTTTTTCGCAAAAGACCATTGTCCACAAAAATACAGTGAAGATTTTCGCCGATTGCCTTGTGTAATAAAGTGGCTGCCACCGATGAATCGACTCCACCAGAAAGACCTAAAATCACTTTATCCGAGCCAATTTTTTGTTTTAAATCGGCAATGGTCACTTCTATAAACGAAGCAGGTGTCCAATTTTGACTGCATCCACAAACGTTTACGATAAAATTTTCTAATAGCTTACTTCCATCTTCTGAATGATAAACTTCTGGATGAAATTGGATACCAAATGTATCTTCGCCTTGAATTTTAAATCCAGCATATTCAACATCTTTCGTTCCACAAATCACCTCAAAATTGGAAGGGATTTTTTTAATCGTGTCTCCATGACTCATCCATACTTGAGAATTATCACGAACACCTTTCATTAAAACAGAAGCACTGTCCACAAAATTTAAATGTGCACGGCCATACTCTCGAATTTTTGAAGGCAACACCTCGCCTCCAAAATGATTTGCTAAAAATTGCGCACCAAAACAAACTGCCAACAAAGGAACTTTCCCTTTATACATTTCAACTTTTGGCACTGGAGAATTTTCATCTCTTACTGAAAAAGGACTGCCTGAGAAGATCACACCTTTGATGTTTTCCGTCAATTCACGCGGCTTATTCCATGGGGTGATTTCACAATAAACATTGAGTTCTCTTAACCTACGAGCAATTAATTGCGTGTATTGCGAACCAAAATCTAAAATTAATATTGTCTCTTGCATCCCGCAAAGATAAAAACAAGAATGGGTATCGGAATTATTTTCGTATGAAAATAATTATTTGCAGCCAATTGTTTATAATTCGTTGGAAAGGAAATAATTATTCAAGTCCAAATTCGGCTTTTAACCAAATGGCTAAATTTTCTTTCTGTGGCTTGCCATAAAACTCAGCTAAATAAGCTGTAATCTCCTGAATCTGAACTTCATTCGACTTGTCAGCAAACTCATCTCTAATGATTGTGATTTCACTTTTTAATTCATCTAGATTTGGAAAAACTGGTTTAAATTCACTTATTTTTACAGGACTGCTTCCTTGGCGGTAATAAAGCGTCATCGCTAATTCATCGTAAGGAATTGATAGTCCATCAATTTTATAAATTTCATCCTTGTCAATAATTAGCTTATTGTTTTCGTGTGACAATTTTTTGTTGATTTTTTCACCATTGTACAGAAAACTTAGGTAAAAAAAGTTGGTTTCATTCATTGGGTAATTCACTTCTCCAATCTCCAATTTCATTTTATCCAACACTAAATAATCACCCGAAAAGTGATTTTGGAGATCAATTAGGTTAATCAAAGCACCTGAGCGAGAAGAAATATTGTTGGCTGCAGGCAAGATTTTAGTCTGACCTTTTTCAGCGGCTGAAAGTACAAATCGGCCTTTAATACTGCTAATCACAGCAGCCCGAGAATCCGTGCTAATAAATTTTAACAAAGTACCCGAAACAAAAATATCCCCTTGTTTCATATCCGCATTCGTTTTTTGGAAAATGATGCGACCATCCACGTGAATTACTTTGTATTTATCCGTTTCGACTAATTTCTTCGACGTGTTAAAATCGACACTTGAACTTAGAATTCCTACCAATAACACCCCTACTATACCCCCGATGACTGTGTTTTTCATATCCTAAAATTTATTTCAATCGTGCAATTAATTAAACAAGAATCATTCCAAAATATTACATGTTGTTTTTTAGTGTCAGCAATTTAAGTTTTATGGACTCTAAAATTTGCACAGCACTCTCGGCTTCTTCTACTGAAGCACTTGTTTCAGACTTTGCTTCTTTTTTCAATCTTAATTTAGCGCCATCCAAGGTGTACCCTTCTACTTTTACGAGTTGATAAATCAACTGGAAATTTTGAATATCTTTTTGCGTAAACAACCGATTGCCTTTTTTATTTTTCGCTGGTTTAATGATTGAAAATTCCTTTTCCCAAAAACGGATTAACGAACTATTTACATCAAAATAATTCGCCACCTCTCCAATTGAGTAGTAGAGTTTGTCCAATTTTATGGTTGCATCGTTGAATGACATGGTATAAAAATAGCGAAAATAATAAAGTGAAGCTACTTTGCCAACATTTTAACGTTGAATATTTCAATCCATCACGCGCTTAAATATCTGAAATCGTTAATTATCTTTGTAAAAAAGATCAAATGTCAGCTTATAAATTCAGAGTATTAATTGACACCACAGGTAACGAAGATGTCTTTCGGGATATTGTTATCAACCCAAAATCAAATTTTGAATCATTTTATCATGCAATTATTTCTGCATTTGATTTTAGTGGAGATCAACTCGCTTCGTTTTATTTGAGCAATGACGATTGGGACAAAGGTCAAGAAATTACCCTCATGGATATGGGACTCGCCAATGAAGTTGATGCGGTGCTTTTGATGTCTGAAACAAAAATCGGCAAAATGGTTACTGAAAAAGGTCAGAAACTAATTTTAGTTTACGACTTTTTGCGCATGTGGTGTTTTTTAATTGAATTTTTGGCGGAGGTAGATGAGGAAGTTGATACTCCTGAAATGTTGTTAGCCGTTGGAATTGCGCCACTCGAAGACTCGAAAGAAATGGACATGAATGCCATGATGGGAATGGATTTTAATCCCGAATTAGGCGATAATATCGACGATATTTTTGCCGATTATGACGAGGAGGAAGACGATGATTTGGATGTTGGGAATTACGAGCAATACGATGATTACGACTACTAATGGAAACTAAGAATGACCCCATTGGGCACGCTATTGCTGACTTTGTCGCCAATGGATTTTCTGAAAATATTACAGTTCAATCTGACTTATGCGACGACGATGTCTTGCCCGTTGAATATCTTTTTCGTCCGAAAGATTTAATGCCAAAAATCGAACAAAAAGCCCTTTCCTTGGCAAAAGGTCGAATTCTGGATGTAGGAGCGGCGGCAGGTTGTCATGCGTATTATCTCAAAAAAAAAGGGTTTGATGTTTTGGCAATTGACACTTCGCCTGGTGCAGTTGAACATCTAAAAAATTTAGAAATTCCCGTTCAAAATATCGATTTCATGGAGATGACCGGCGAATTTGACACCGTACTCGTTTTAATGAATGGGATTGGCATCGCTGGTGAGCTGAGTAATCTTCCTAATTTCCTTACCCACCTGAAATCGCTTCTTTCAAAAGATGGCCAAGCTTTGTGTGATTCGACCGACTTAACGTATTTGTACCAAGAAGACGATGGGTCGATGTGGGTTGATTTAAACGACTCTTACCACGGTGAAATGCAGTTTAAAATGATTTACAAAAATTCAGAAACGGATTGGTTTAAATGGCTTTATATTGATTTTGATCTCCTAAAAGAATACGCTGAAAAGGCGGGATTAAAATGCGAATTAGTCAAAAAAGGAACCTCCAATAATTACTTAGTTTCACTTACCCATTTATAGATGAAAAATAAAATAACTACTTACCTACTTTGTCTTTTGCCATTTCTTTCGTGTTCGTCGGATTTAAATAAGGTTGCAGAGGATAATGGAATTGTTGACATAGAGGTAAAAAACGGGAACACCCTTTTATGGAAAATCGAAGGAAAAAACAGTAAACCGAGTTATTTGTTTGGTACCATGCACATGATTAACGAGGAGTTTTATCATTTCTCCAACAACCTGACTCAACGCATCGTAGCATCCGAAGCGATTATTATGGAAATGGGTGGAATGCCTAATCCGCTTACTACTTTTCAAGCAATGTCCTTAGATTCTGGTAAGGTACACGACTATTTTACAAAGGATCAATTAATTGAATTACTTGCATTTATGGATACCGTGATGGGAATTTCTCCGCAAGAGTTTGACCAAACCTACGGCGACATGAAGCCCTTTTTCATCCTGCAAACCCTTTCTCAAAATTACTTTGATGCATCGGCGAAATCGTATGATTTAACCATTATGTCCTTAGCTGCCGAAAAAAACATTCCCTTAATTGGACTCGAAACGATTGAGGAACAACTTGGTTTTTTTGATAAAATTCCAATGGCAAGTATGGCAGAAATGATTTTAGAAACGATTCGAAATCAAGAAGAAGAAAAAGAAAATACGCTGAAACTGATGGAATTTTATTCGAAAGAAAAAGTGGATAAATTGATTCCGTTACTTGAAAAACAATCAGTTGAGATTATGAATTTTGAAGATG
>JADZFJ010000358.1 GCA_020849935.1 Crocinitomix sp.
GCGTAAAATCATCCATATAACCCTTGTCTAAATAAACGGTTATTTCGGTCAGTTCATCTGTAATCATCGTATCGACATAACAAACCGTTTCATACCCCCATTTACCTGCAAAAAATTGATAATTATCTTGGTAATACAAAGGAATTTCAGCTTCTCCAAGGGCTGATGTCGTGCCATTATGGTCGATATAGGTATGTTGCAAAAACACTTCTGCTCCTTCAATTGGTTCTAAAGTCACTGCATCCAACACATTAACTGTTAAGGTAAATTCAGGGATTTTTTCAAGGATGATATCTTTCTCCACAATCACCCCGTTTTCAAATTCAATCGGCCAAGTTTGTGGAAAATATAAAACTTTAAAATAAGTCACTTCTTCCATTCCTTCCGATTCAATTCCAGTGGCATAATCTCCAATCACATTCGAAATATCATTAATTGGTGTGCCATCAATCGTGACAGAAACATTGTTCAAGGCCATACCCGTTCCAAATTCGGTGATATTTCCCTCCAAATAACTTCCTTGATGTTCAGAAGGATCCAATACAAATAATCCTTCTTGTATATCTGCCCCAATAATAACTCCAGAAGGTAAAAGGTGATAAACACCCCAACAACCATCCGTTGTCGGCGATTCAAGTGGAGACGTATCATAATTGGCTACTTCTACTAAATTGTGTGGATAGGTAATGTCATGAATCACCACCCCATCTGTGTAATAGGATGTATATAAATAATTGCCTTTCACATGCGAATTGTGGGGTACAATATTATTTCCCGGCGAAGATTGTATTTTATCTAATTCAATGATATTGGTAGGATCGGAAACATCAAATGCGCCAAGGTATCCACCGGGTACTTCGTCAGTGGTAAAGACATAATTTCCATCTTCGGAAGCCCAAATATTATGCGAAAAAGTGGTAGGAGTCAAAGCCGTTCCCAACAAAACTGGGCTGGTTTTATCCGTTAAGTCAACAATACTGAAAAAACCTTCGTAAATATGCGCAAAATAGCCTGTATCATTCACTACATATCCGTCGTGGACATACCAATTATCAAAAACTCCCACTTCAGTTGGGTGTAGTGGATCGGTTGCGATATCTAATATGATGACTCCTTTATTCCCTCTATTTGCACCAAAAATATACAAATAACCATCCTTTTCATACAAATTGTGTGCTGATTGCCATTCAAATCCTAAAGGACCTGTATAAAGCGTGACGGGTAAATCAGTGTCGCTAGGCAAACCACTCATATCAATAATCATAAGGCCCTGCAAGGCTTCGGTTGTTACATAAGCAATATCCCCCAAAGTTTTCAAATCGCGCCAAATTGAATTCATGCCGGGAGTCCAAAATACCTCGGTTGGAGTTGTGGGGTCACTAATATCCACAATCGAAACCCCATCACGGGCACCTACCAACGCATATTCGTTGCCTTCTTCATCCACATACCCCCAAATATCGTTCAAAAAAGTAGTGTGAATCTCGGGAATATCTAAATACCCCAATTCATTCATGTTTAACTGATTATAACCAGTTATTGAAATGAACACACTCAGTAAAAAAACACGAATTTTTTTCATTTTTCCATTTATTAAATCATCCCATTTTCCATACAGCACACTCCCAAAGCTAATAACGTTTGACAATAAAAAACGTTGGTTAACAAGTCAAATCGATTACTTTTTTCCCGCTTTAATTGATTCCCATGTTTTAAACATCGCTTCTTGACTAGGTCGATTAGGTTCAATTGCTCGCAAGGGTTCCACCTCTTTTAACGACAATTTACATTCCGCTGGCAATGTTTGATACAAAGCCGTGCCCATTGTTTTCCATTCCATCATCTCATCCGTCACTTCTTTAATAATTTTTCCCGGATTCCCAACCACCAAACTTCTCCTCGGAACCACCATTTTCGCGGGAACAAAACTCAAAGCCCCGACGATACATTCATCGCCAATCTCAACCTCGTCCATCACCACTGAATTCATCCCAATCATCGAATTTAGGCCAATCGTTGCCCCATGAATAATAGCGCCATGGCCAATATGCGCACCTGCTTTCAACAATACTTGTGTGCCTGGAAACATGTGTATCGTACAATTTTCTTGCACATTACAGCCATCTTCAATAATAATTTGCCCCCAATCACCGCGCAACGCTGCTCCTGGTCCAACATACACATTTTTGCCAATCACCACGTTACCAGTCACTGTCGCCAATGGATGTACAAACGACGATTCATCCACCACCGGAATAAATCCATTAAATTCAAAAATCATCAACCCTTTTTTTGTAAAGATAAAAAATTGATTCGGAATAAGTAAAAGCGATCAAAGTAATGTAGTGCCTATTATCAGATTCTCAATGATTAAAATATCCAATTAATTTATATATTTGAAATATTACAACCAAAACGTCCACCTCCATGCCAAATGGTGCTGAACAATAAATAGTAAAACATGGAAAGGGAAAAGCAATTAGAATTTTGTAAACAATGTTCGCATCGAAAAATGAATTTTAAAGTTGGATTATTATGCGGTTTAACCGATAAAATGGCTGATTTTGAAATTGCATGTCCTGACTTTGTTGAGGATCCTATTATAAAAGAGCAAAGACTCAAAGATCTCATTGCTTTAAGGGAATATCAAATTGCAGTAGCGCGAATTGAGCAGGAAAACAAGAAACCTCATAAAGTAATATTCAAGATCATCAGTATTATTTTTACCATAATTTCTATAATATTAGCTTTCATGGAATAATTATTTTTGCTATAATGAAAATTACTTTTTAAAAGTTGAATAACCAATCACATTCGTAAGAATTTTCTCTGACAAAAAACCATCTTTAACGCGATCTTGACGATTTATAGATGTGCGATTCATTAGATCTTGGACTTTTTTAGAATGTTCTGATTTGTAATTCAGCACTTAAAATTAGTTAGAACATAAAATGGAAAGAGAAAGACTATTACCCATTTGCCAACAATGTTTGCATCGAAAAATGGATTTTAAAATTGGTTTAGTTTGTGGTTTAACCAATAAATTTGCAGATTTTCATATTTCGTGTCACACCTTTGAACAAGATCCAATTGCAAGGGAGGAAAGAAATAAGCGAACCCTTTCAGAAAAAACATTTGCCGAAAAACACATTCGCATTAGTCGAAAGGGCCAACATACGATTAATTTTGTTATTTTTTTTCTACTGAAAAATTTTTCTGCAACGGTTTAGAATTTCCAAAATTTGATGGATAATTTTGAAAATAACAATATTTCATAGTAGTTTTTTCAAATCATCTAATTTTGGGAAGGCAATTTTATAATGTTCTGGCAATTCATTATAGGTTTTATAGGTTATTACACCCATTGGTTTTGTGGTATCTCTAAAAGCAAATTCAACGATTTTTGTATTTTTCTCTTTACATAGAATGATTCCAATTGATGGGTTTTCGTGAGGTTGTTTTACGAATTCATCCAATACAGATAAGTACAAATTCATTTTCCCAACATATTCTGCCTTGAACTTTCCTTTTTTCAATTCAATTGCAACAAGACTTTGAAGTTTTCTATTAAAAAACAGGAGATCAATAAAGAATTCTTCATTTTCAACCAGCAAGCGATATTGATTGCCAATAAAGCTAAAATCCGCTCCCAAGGCCATTATGAATTTTTTGATATTTTGTACAATTTCTTGTTCCAAAATGTGCTCATCAGGTTCTTCGTCGTTAGCTTCGATGTTCACAAAATCCAATAAAAGTTCGTCTTTAAAAATCAATTGCGCTTTTTCTTTAAAAGTGGATTCTTGAATCGTTTGTATGAAATTATTTTGAGAAGTACCCAATTTAAGGTGTAATGACTCTTTTAAATGATATTTAAGTGTGTCATGAGACCAAAATTTTTGAGCTGCATAGCTTATGTAAAAAAACCTTACTTCTACTTTTTTGACGCGTTGAACAATAGCAATATGGTGTGAAAAACCAATCCCAAAAAAGAGCTGTACAAATTCGTCAGACGTCATCTGACGAATTTCAGACGGCAAATCGTCAGATGACGTCTGACGATTTTCAGGAAGCATAAAATCAAAAAGAACTACTGGTGATTCAGCTAAAAAAACCACTTCCAAGTCGGCCCATTCCTCATAAAAAATACGCATATTTTTGAGATTTGTAGCAGAAAAACCCCGCAAGCCGTGCAATTCCTGTTGTAGTAAGTCCGAAATTTGTTCTACAGCACCTTTGCCCCAGTTTTTATTTCGTGAATTATCTGAAACATATTTACCAACAAAATAATAAAGCAACAACATTTCTTTATTCACCTTCTTTGCGGCTGTATAACGACTTTTTAAAATGGCTGATTTTAGCTCTTTGACAGAGCTGAGGTAGTTAGCGAATGTTTCTTTTTTACTCATATTTAAACTCGAACAATTTCGTGCTCTGTTTATTGTTTCAATAACAGTTACATACAAATAAACCTGTTAAGAACAAAAATCATGAAGCCCATTATCGTAAATATAAAAAATTCGATTGGGAAATATTCCATTTTCAGAAAACAAAATGAATAGGGACGTAGTAATCACAAAAAAAAAAAAACTGGCTCCCCAAAAATGGGAAGCCAGCTAAAAAAATCAGTTTTTTTACAATTAATTTTTAACCAATTTAACTGTTGAAGTTTTGCCCTCGGCAGTGATGGTTACAAAGTAAACACCTTCTGAAAGCTGATCTAAATCAAGTTCTTTTTTATTTACACTTGATCCTTTCAAAATTAACTCACCATTTACAGCGGATAATTCATAGGTAAAAGCCCCTTCAAATTGAATATTCACCACATCGTTAGTTGGATTCGGATAAACAGCCACCAATAATCCATTTGTTTCATCCACACCTAATTGGCTATTTACTGTGATAGATTCATTCATCACACAACCGGCATCGCACTTAACCATCACCACATAGGTCCCAGCAGTTAAACCCGTTAAATCTTCTGTATCATCAAAATCACCTGTACCATCGTTGTCCCAATCAAAACTGTACGGAGGAATACCACCTGTTACAGTAATGTCAATTTCTCCATCGCTAC
>JADZFJ010000359.1 GCA_020849935.1 Crocinitomix sp.
GTAATCCACTTTCCATTAATCCATGCCGAATAGCTAAATTTGCCAAGTTTTCCCGACACCCCGTTATAGGTGCTCACCAAGCCATACGATCCCAAGGTATTAATACTTTCAAAGGTGAATTTTTTGGTCGAATCGGGTTGCTTACTCACATAATTTAACATGCCACCAAATTGTGCACCATATTGCAAAGATCCCGTTCCTCGCACCAATTCAATTCGTTCCACAGCCTCCATCGGGATATTATAATGACTGGCGGGATATCCGTACATGTCGGAGTTGGTCACAATCCCATCCTTACGAATGTTAAATTCCCAACCTCTGTGCGGATCTAATCCCCGTGTAGAAATATTTAATTGATTTCCTGTGCCATCCATGTCATACACAAACACCCCAGGAATTTTAGCAAAAATCTGACGCCCATATTTTTCACTTAGGGCAAGATTTCGCTGAGTCATGTCAATCACTTCCGATTTTTTACCCGCATAAATATATGTTCCTTGCACAGGCTCTAACCTTAAAATATCGTGAGCCGTTACAGCACCTTCCACCGTAATTGGTGCTAAATTGCGTGTCTTGGAAGTGTCTGTATTTTCTTGGCCAAAAACACCCGAACCAATCAAAAAGGCGGCAATAAAAAGAGAGCGGTAGCACATTTTCTTTAAATTTATTTCTGCAAAAATAGCTCAATACTAGCGTGCTAAAATTTAAGAGGAGCTATATCCACGTTTAATTTATGAACCCACCAAACTAATTGATGAAATGGATTTCAAAGTCTAAATTAAGCTTTTGATTGATGAAATTTTTTTAACTCTGTTAAATTAAAGTTTAGCGAACCTTAGTTTACCAATTAAACCTGATTTGCTCACTACAACGGCTGTTGTTGAGTGACACAATGCACCATTCCACCGTTTTCATATAAATTTCTACAGTCAATACCCACCACCGTGCGTGTTGGATACAAGGTTTGAATAATTTCATTGGCAATGGCGTCATTCGGATCGTTATAATTCGGAACCAGCACTTTTTCATTGGCAATGTAATAATTAACGTACGAGCCTTTATAACCAAGATCCACTCCGTTTGTGGTGACCACATTATTTTTTGTCAAGGGAACTTTTAGAAAGGTATAAGGCACACCGTCCTTATTTTTAGCATCGTAAAGTGTGCGAATATCTGAACTACGAACATCATAATCCAATAAATCATCTTCATTCATAGTGACAATAGTAGCTGAATTTCCAAATCGAGCGAAACCATCAATGTGCTGATCAGTAATGTCTAAACCAGCTCTGCCTGTTAGCCAAATAAAATGTGTAACACCCAAATATTTTTTAAAAATTATTTCCACATCTAATTTGGATAATTGCGGATTTCGGTTCTTGTTTAAGATCGAACTTTCACAGGCCAAAAGGGTGCCATTACCATCTATTTCTATACTTCCTCCTTCGTTGATTAAGGTAGTGTTTAAATCAACGAAAGCCAATCCTAAATCGGTGGCGATTTTTTGAGGAATTAGGTTACAATTTTCCGATTGAATTAACTCACCTGTTAACTGGTCAATTTTATTTCCCCAGCCATTAAATCCCCAATCCTGAATCACTAAATCGCCATTTTTATCATGAACAAAAATGGGTCCGTTGTCTCTTACCCAAACATCATCCGTTTTGTAAATTCTAAAATCGATATTCGTTAAATCAACGCTTTCTGCCATCAATAAATCGATGATTCTGGTTTTTTCAACTTCGTCGTATGCAATAATGTGGACTTTTTCGCCAGTGCATAATTCACGGGTCATTGCCACCCAAGTCGGATCAAGGCTGTTGCGATAGTCTACGCCGTATTGATATTGGTGTGGCCATTGCAACCACGTTCCTTCATGTGGATGACTTTCTTCGGGAAAGGTGTAAAGAATCTCCGTTTCAGCGAATTCTTTCTCGCCTTTCTTGCATGAAAAAAGAAAGACGAGGCATAAAAATGTCAATAAAATTAGAGGAAGGTAGAAAAACCTTGTAAAGTGAAATCTTTTCAAAAAAAATGGAACGCTGTTGAACATTAAATCAACATCTTCACCGGATTTTCTAAAATCTCTTTCAACGTTTTCAAAAAGGCAGAACCAACAGCACCATCCACCACACGGTGATCGCATGAAAGACTTAATTTCATCACATGTCCAGGTACAATGGCACAGTTTTTCACCACCGGTGTCGATTTAATTTGACCAACAGAAAGGATACAACCATTTGGCGGATTGATAATTGAGGTAAAATCCTCAATACCATACATCCCTAAATTAGAAACAGCAAAGGTACCGCCTTCCATTTCTTGAGGTTGTAATTTTTTGTTTTTTGCACGTGCCGCTAAATCTTTAATTTCAGCACCAATTTGTACAAAACCTTTAGTATCTGTAAATTTCACCACTGGAACAACCAAACCATCTTCGACTGCAACCGCCACACCAATGTGAATGTGGTTATTGTAACGAATCGATTCACCCATCCAATCAGCATTCACTTTTGGATGTCTTCTTAAAGCTGCTGCAACCGCTTTTACCACCATGTCATTGAAGGAGATTTTCACCTCACCGTCAGCATTAATGGCCTCACGTGCTGCCATCGCATTTTCCATGTCCACTTCCATTTTAAGGTAGAAGTGAGGTGCAGAAAATTTAGAAGCAGAAAGTGTACGTGCAATTGCTTTTCGCATTTGCGAATTTGGCACCTCTGTATAAGATTCAACACCCGTTGCTGCAGGATATGAAGTTGTTGCTCCGCTTTTGGCTGGAGCAGCAGATGGAGTATAATTTTCAACGTCTTTTTTAACAATGCGGTTATTTTCACCCGAACCTTGAATGGTTGCAAGGTCAATGCCTTTTTCATCCGCCATAATGCGCGCCAAAGGAGAGGCAAAAATACGGCCAGCATTGGTTCCATTTGACTGAGCAACTGGTGCAGGATCAACTTTTACAGGTTCTTGAACAGGCGTTGCAGGTTTTGATTCTTCAACTTTTGCAACTGCTTGCGGTTGTGCTGTTTCCACTTTTTCGGCAACAGGCGCACTTCCACCTGCTAATAAGGCAGAAATATCTTCGCCTTGTTTTCCAATAACTGCTAAAATTGAATTAACAGGAGCAGCGGCACCTTTAGCCACGCCAATGTGTAATAAAACTCCATCATAAAACGACTCAAATTCCATGGTCGCTTTGTCTGTTTCAATTTCAGCCAAAAGATCTCCCTCAGCAACTGAATCACCTAATTTTTTGTGCCATTCTGCAACAACACCTTCAACCATGGTGTCCGATAATTTGGGCATTCTAACGATTTCCGCCATTTTCTAAATTCTTTCCAATGATTAATTTTCTTATGCTAAAAATTCCTTTACGTAAGGATAATCTGTTTGTGTATACACATCCACATACAATTCAGATGGATCTGGAAGCGGTGAATCTTCTGCAAATTTAATTGACTCAGCCACCTCTTTTTTCACCCATTCATCAATTTCAGTGATCTCTTTTTCCGACAAAAATTTATTTTCTTTAATCACCGATAAAACGTGATCAATTGGATCTTTTTCCTGCCATTCCGAAACTTCTTCTTTCGATCGGTATTTTTGTGGATCAGACATTGAATGTCCTTTATAACGGTAGGTGCGAATATCCAACAACGTTGGGCCATCACCACGACGTGCTCTCGCAGCTGCCTCTTCAATTGCCTCGTGCACCGCTTCAGGACGCATTCCATCCACTACAAACGAAGGCATTTCATACGACAATCCCATTTTTGACATGTCCAAAACATTCGTGGTACGTTCAACCGAAGTACCCATGGCGTAATTATTATTTTCAATAATAAAAATTACTGGAAGTTTCCAAATCATGGCCATGTTAAAGGTTTCGTGCAACGATCCTTGACGCGCTGCACCATCGCCAAACGAACATAAAGTAACATTATCATTTCCTTTATATTTATCGGCAAAAGCAATTCCAGCACCCATCGGAATTTGTGCACCCACAATTCCATGTCCACCATAAAAACCACGTTCTACATCAAAAAAGTGCATTGATCCACCTTTCCCTTTCGAACAGCCGGTAATTTTACCATACAATTCGGCAGCCAACACACGTGGGTCGGTACCTAAAGCAATTGGGTGACCGTGATCGCGGTAGGCAGTAATGTGTTTATCACCTTTTTTAGTGGCAGATACAGCACCAACAGCCACAGCTTCTTGACCAATATATACGTGTAAAAAACCACCAAATTTTTGTTGAATATAAAGTTGAGAAATTCGCTCTTCAAACTTTCTAATCAGCAACATATCTTTGTACCATTTCACATAAGTTTCTTTGGAAAACTTAGTACCCGCCGATTTTCTAGTCGCCTTTACAGGTTTTTTCTCAGTCACACTTTTTGTGGCCATAATGCACTTTTTGTCTTTAGTAATGCACAAATATAAATGTTTATTTTTAATAAAATTGAACCATCCTCACTAAACCGCAGGGCAAAACCAATATTATTTTTTTCGCAATAACTTGGGCAAATTTCCTCCCCAATAAATTGGGCAGCAAACCGGGCTGTACACTCCCGCTTCTGGAAAGGTAGTTTCGAGAACCTCAACCACCTTTCCAGAGAGCTCCGCTGCCATCCCTGTTGCGAAATCGAATTAATTTGACGAGTACAATCCCGTTTGTTGGGA
>JADZFJ010000360.1 GCA_020849935.1 Crocinitomix sp.
CCTTTCCTTCGGGGGATGATGGTTTTTATGGTCCTATTGGAATTACTGCCCCAGCGACAGGTACCGATCAATTTGAAGCAGAGTACATTCACTCCATGCCACATTTGGCAGGATTTGATTCGACCATGCACGATCCAAGTATTCACCATATCTCTAAAGTAGAATATTGGAAATTAAATCGCACGGCAGGAGCTTCTACACCAACCGTTACACTTTCTTGGGATACCCCTCGAAGTGGAGGAGTAGTTGATATCACCGATTTAAGATTTGCCCGTTGGGATGGTGGTGTTTGGCGAGATCTAGGCGCAGCCGGATTAACAGGGGTTGCTGCAAACGGAACATTGAACAATTCTGTGGGAATTACTGCCTTTGCAGATAATCGGCCATATACTTTAGCAACCATTGATGCTATTAACCCACTTCCAATCGAATTGCTCTATTTTGACGCTGAACTCGAAGATGATGGCGTACACCTTTCGTGGGAAACAGCCTCAGAAGTTAACAATGACTTTTTTACCTTAGAAAAAAGTGTGGATGGAACTAATTGGGAAATTTTTGAAACGGTTAAAGGAGCTGGTAATTCGAGTGGTACAATTCCATACCACCGCTTAGACCGAAAACCTTATTATGGTTTGTCTTATTATCGATTAAAACAAACCGATTTTGATGGGAAATTTGAATATTTTGGACCAATTTCAATTGTAAATGAACCTAAATTTGTGGTTTATCCAAATCCTGCCAATGACCTCGTGAACATCGTGTCTTCGTTTGAAAATTTACCCTTAAAAGTTTTAAATTCTCTCGGAGAAGAATTCCTTGTTTCCGTCGTAGCAGAAAATGGAAAACTAACATTTTCAACGAGTGAATTAGCGAATGGGATTTATTACATTCACTATGGAAACTTTGTGAAACAATTGGTAGTGGTTCACTAAAAATTCGTTTGCAGGTTAATAAGAATTCCCAATAATGATTTCCATTTCTCTCCCATAGTCGTAAAGAGCTTTAAAAATCAACGTACCATCTTCGGAATATTTAAGACCTTCGCCAGTTTGAAAATTCTTGTCAAAGGTTTTCTTTTCATTGATTTGACCATTTTCGTAATACGAAATCATGTCCCCATGAACTTTTCCGCCTTTAAAATTTTTAGATAAGGCCAATTTCCCATTTGGATGAAAAGACTCACATTTGCCTGTATAGCCATCCCGCGGTTTTTCCATGTAAAAATTATTGTACCCCGGATCGTACTGCAAATCATTACAATCACAATTTGTCACAGTATCTTCTGTTAATTCATTCGTTTCTTCCGAATTATTACAAGCAATCATCACCCCAAACAAACTACCGACAAGAATAAATTTTAACATATTCAATTTTTGATAAAGATACGCAATATCCTTTAGGTGAAATCAACACCCTCAATCCTTTGCAAAAGAAAATTCACCATTAGAACGCCATACATAATCCGAATTGCACAAAAAAATTACAGCTTTTTAACATAAAGTTTGTTTAAAGAGGAAACTTGTACTATATTTGCACCACTCTAAAGAGAGTTCAACAAAAAAATTGATTTCAGTTGTGTCGGATTTTTCACTTAAAATCAACACAATTTCGAAAAAAGATATATTGCGGGGTGGAGCAGTTGGTAGCTCGTCGGGCTCATAACCCGAAGGTCGCACGTTCGAGTCGTGTCCCCGCTACTCCCGAAAACTCTAGGTTTTCAATAAAAAAGGCTTCCATTTTGGAGGCCTTTTTTGCTTTGGTGTTACAAATTGGTGTTACAAAAATGGTGATTTTTCAAAATCAAAACTGCTTTTTTAGTAATGTAAAATTGAAAACCCTAGTTCTCGTGTTTTTCTCGTTCTACTTTAACAGCTTCCTCATCCGTTATCTTGAGCATTTCTTCTTTCGATAATACACTATGATTGATTTGACTAATCGTAAAAATATTCAGAGTCATTTGAAATACGAGAATCAATGAATAGAACATTAAGAAAAGACATAGAAAAAAACAAAGTATATTTACCGTTTGATTTCCTAATTCATCAGAAAAAGATAAATTCAACTTCAAAAAAATATTAGTAATAAACAAAACAAGTAGTGTTATCACTTGAACCATTACTGCAAATGTAAATTTAGCCACACTTCTTTGATAAACAGAGTATTTCGGAAATTCACCATTACTTTGAGCTTTCAACAAATTGTCTCGTACCAAATGGATCATTAGTTTATCACTTCCGAAAGTCACTATTAGGGTTAGTCCAGCCAAGGTTAAACCAATTAATCCGCCTTCAAGAGCCAAACCAATGTTAATATTCTCATCAAGCAAAATCAATAGGTTTTCGCCATTTACATGACCTGCAACAATGAAACAGATTACTGACGTTAGTAAAAAAGAGATTATTATTGGTCGTTTAATGAGAGAATTATTTTCGCTATAAATTTTCCAAAGCCCTTTGAATCCATCTTTATGCAGGTTTTTAAAATGATCATCAGATGTTTCTTTCTTACTAGGTCTCATCAGTTGTTGGATTTACTTTTCCATACTTTTCATTAAACTTCCGTATGATTTGATTTATCACATTGATGAAAAAATTCTTTCCTTTCAATTCGGAAACAGCATTAATTGCTGGATAATCAACGGAATTAATTTTTTTTATCCCGTCTTCATTTCCAACGGTTGCCTTAAACGAACCGTTCTCTTCTGCTAATTGTAGTAGTCCATTCGGCAATGTTTCATCTGTGTTAATTGTCCCATTTTTTTCAGGAGAAAGTTTCGCATAGAATTGAGCAATTCTTCCATCTTTTAGCAATGAGTCCATTGTTTCTTTTGCCTC
>JADZFJ010000361.1 GCA_020849935.1 Crocinitomix sp.
AATCAACGAAAATATTATCTACTCTCTGCTAATTTGATAAAAATCGCCATGCTTATGGGAATCCTTTCAATTTGTTTTTTAATATGAATTTAAATCTGAAAGATAAACGGATTATTCTTGCTTCAAAATCACCACGTAGACAAGAGCTTTTAAAAGGCCTTGACCTAGATTTTGAGGTTCAATTAAAGGACATTGATGAATCGTATCCTAACACCATGGCTGCGATCGATGTTCCTGCTTACTTGGCAGAAAAAAAAGCAAATGCCTTTCGCGATCAACTCAACGAATCCACCATTATCATTACTGCTGATACCATTGTCATTTGTAAGGATGAAATTCTAGAAAAACCAAAATCTAAGGAAGAAGCCATTTCAATGATTCAGAAAATGTCAGGTGAAACACATACGGTGGTTACTGGTGTTTCGATTCAATCGATCAACAAATCGTTTACATTTAGCGATCATACTGAAGTTACTTTTGCTAATCTTTCTACCGAAGAAATTAACTATTATGTCGAGAAATATCAGCCTTATGACAAAGCAGGAGCTTATGGGGTGCAAGAATGGATTGGGTATGTTGGAATAGTTCGACTAGAAGGCTCTTATTTTAATGTGATGGGCCTACCTGTCCATAAAGTTTATGAGGTGCTCAAACATTTTTAATCAGAAATAAAGCGGCTATCTAAATAAGCCCTAATTTTGTGAAATAAGCTATTTTAAATGAAATATAACTTAAGCGAAATAAGTGACGTAATTAAAAATCGCCGAACGATTTTTCCAGAACAATTTTCCGACCGTAAAATTCACCGCGAACAAATTGAAGTTTTGTTAAATAATGCCATTTGGGCACCAAATCACGGCCTTTCTCAACCATGGCAATTTAAAGTGTTTATGGAAAACGGCCGAAATAAATTGTCTGAATTTTTAGGCGAAATGTACACCAAATTGACTCCACAAGCCGATTTTAATGAGGGGAAATATACCATGCTAAAAAATCGTCCTTTATTAGCTGGGGCGGTGATTGCTGTGTCCTTAAAAAGAAATCCTGAAAGTCGGATTAGTGAATTAGAAGAAATTGAAGCCGTAGCTTGCGCCATTCAAAACATGTACCTTACTTGCACCGCTTGGGGATTGGGTGGTTTTTGGTCGACTCCAAAATTAATTTACACCCCAGAAATGAACACCTTTTTAGGAACTGGCGTAGCAGATAAATGTTTGGCCTTGTTTTATGTAGGATATCCAAAACCAGATTTGGAATGGCCTAAAAGTAGAAGAAAACCAATTGAATATTATACAGAATGGGTAAGCGAATAGGCGTGTTAGGGTTGGTAAATTACCGCACCCACCCGACCAATAAAAATTATACAGTATTTAACTTTGTGACCAAAGAACAAGCTGATATTTTTGAAAATGAACTCATCCAACGGAAAATTTGGTTTGAAAAAGATGTGGAAGAACATAATAATGACTTAATTTACCTTTTTGCTGTCAAACAAAGTGACGATGGAAAAGCGAAATTAGCGAATTACGTTGTGTCTGGAAAAACGCGAAATTTTATGATTAAAAATGTCGTTTTTCGCTATGCCTTGGTGATTTTTTTCATCGCAATTATTACCTTGGCAGTGATTGGGTATAATCAGCGTTAGAATGGTATATTTATGGTTGATTTCAATAAAAAACAGATCAAATCAATGGTTAACATTTACTAACTTTAAAGAAATCAACACATAAATCTCATGGTAGGTAAATTTTTATTTTTGGTTGGAATTCTTTTAGGCATCGCTACCTTTTCGCAAAAAGGCGTAACCACTTTCGGAATCGAATACAAACCGATTATCCCAAATCGCATCATCGGTACCTTTGAGCAAGATTTTAATGAGGGTGCATTTACTTCGTCAATTCGACAGAAAATAGGGCATTCATTTGGGATGGTGGTGCGACAGGGATTAAATGATGTCTTGTCTTTCGAGACTGGATTGGCAATCACCCAACGTAATTTCAACTTGACATTTAATCAAATCGACTCTAACTTAACCGCTAAAAGCAAGGTTGGATTAGTAGGGTATGAAATCCCAATTTCGGCATTAGTTTTTATTCGATTGGCGGATGATTGGTACATGAACACGTCGTTAGGAACAAGTTTAAATTATTTCCCTTCTGACGTTCAAGTAGAAGTTCCCCTCCGTTTAAATGAATATTTTCAACACGAAGGCGCGCGTTTAAACCGCATTCAAGGAGCGTTATTAGCAAATATTGGTGTTGAATATCGTACAAAAAAGAAAGGGTACTTTTATGGCGGTGTGTCTTATAATTTGCCGTTTCAACCAATCTATACCTTTGCGATGTCCTACGAATATCCTCCAGGAAAATTATTGGCAATCGACAATATCCGAGGAAGTTATTTAACCCTTGATTTTAGGTATTATTTCCACGAGAAACCAAAATCTGAAACAAAAAAATAGGTCTCCAATAATTCGTCCTTTTTCTTTTTGCGCAAATTTACTTTGTAATTTTTTTTTCAGTAAATTAGGGACATAAATTTGTACCTCATGAAACGATTTTTACAAACGCTCCTCCTAAATACCTGCATCATTTCTGCAGCCAATGCACAAAATTTCACGCTACTCGAATCAAATATCGAGACAATTCGTGTCAAACATGCGCTTTCAACCACCTTGTTAGAAACAGGTTTAACAGTCACTAAATCAATCGGTGAATCCGACTACCTTGATTTTTCTGCTTCTCACGAAGTCGTTACAATGGATCTTGGTCAGCCAGCATTGCCATTTTTTACCGAATCTGTGATTCTTTCCAATTCAGGTTCAACCTCACTAACCATTTCACACGATGGCTATGTTGAATATGACAATATCCTTGTGGCGCCATCAAAAGGAAGTTTAAAAAGAAATGTGTCTCCCCAAACTATCCCTTATTTATTTGGCGATGCCTACACCACAGACGCTTTTTTTCCAGGGAATTTAGCAAGTCTTAGCAGTCCTTTTATTTTGAGAAGTACCAGAGGTGCGACAATTACAATCAATCCTTATCAATACAACCCAGTCACTAAAAAATTGCGCGTTTATAAAAATATCCAAGTAACTGTCCATGTAAATCTTTCAGAAACAGGAGAAAATGAGTTAACTCCTCGCCTGGAAAATTCAGAAACTTTTTACCATGCCTACAAAAATCTTTATTTAAATCCATCGGCATTAGGAAGATATTCGCCACGTGATGAAGAAGGTGAAATGTTGATTATTGCACCAAATGCATTTATGGATGAAATGGAACCTTTCGTTCAATGGAAAACTGAAAAAGGGATTAAAACGACCCTAGTTTCTAAATCAGATGCAGGCGGAACCGCCCCTGAAATCAAATCATATATTGAAGCCTTTTATGGAGATAATCCTGATTTGGTTTTTGTAGTTTTAGTAGGAGATCATGAGCAAATACCATGTTATACGTATGGAGAATCGGGTGGAGAACAATTGTGGAGCGATTCGTATTACGGACAAATGACTGGTGATTATTATCCAGAACTATTTATTGGGCGATTTTCAGGGAATTCACCTGAAATTAAGACCATGGTGGAACGAACCTTAGAGTATGAAAAAAATCCGGCAGCAGGAGATTGGATGACAAAAGCAATTGGATTAGCATCGGATGAGGGAGATGGTTATGGTGATGATGGTGAACCTGATTGGCAACATGCACGGAATAACCGAGCGAAATACCTTGATTTTGGCTATACCAATGTTTACGAATTTTATGATGGTTCGCATGGGGGCGCCGATGCTTCTGGCGATCCAAATTCAAGTATGATTTTACCCGTAGTTAACAGTGGAATTGGACTTTTTAACTATACTGGG
>JADZFJ010000362.1 GCA_020849935.1 Crocinitomix sp.
CCCTTTAAAGGAAAGGTGATGAAACGGAACAAATCCCAATGAATCGTAATTCGTAAATCCTTTTCGTTGGAGCAGATTTAGGGTATCCAATTCAAATTCATACGTCAAATTAAAGGTGCGAAATCCGTATTTATTAAGATCTGCAAGGATAAATTCGTTTAAATCGATACGGGTAAATAATTTAATGAATACCTTGTTGATATAAAACATTTTAAACACCAACGTATCGTTATTAAAGGAATAATCACACCTGATTTGTTTATCGTTGATGCTGTAAAATATGGATTGGTCGGTATAAGTGACTTTGTATTCTGAACTTTTAAAGTAGGGATAATAATAAGCGTGAATTGAGGTTTCATCCAAGGTGATTTCGCCTTCGTTTGGGAGAAAAAAAGTACGACCGTCATACGACTCTTCGTCTTGGAACATTTTAATTCCTTTCCAACTGCCGAATAATTTTGTATGGTTAGCGGCCATCACCGAATTGGTTGTCGCTAACATCAAGAACAAAAATAGGGCAAGAATGCTTTTCATACTTAATAAATTTCCAACCGTCGTCTTTACAACTTAGTTGTTGGACACGAATTTAAAGAAACTAAGCGACAAACGATTACTCGCCGCATTGTTTTTTTATAAAGAAATGGTTTGTTTTTTAAAAATGCGCGCTAAAAATTCGCCGTAGCTCCATTCATGTTCGCTAATTAATCCACGGCTAAAGGCGCCCTTAAAAATTTCGAATTTGAAGTATTTTGGAAGCATTTTCGTTTCGATTTTCACTTGAATTTCATCCGTTTTTAAGCCATTCATCAATTTAATTTGCAATACCTCGTTCACATTCGGTCGAATCGTTTTAACGGTCAATTCTTCCAAGAGAATTTTTTTTCCGTTAATTTCCAAGTTATACCCTTCAATATCTTGGTGATGTCCAATAAATCCGAATAAATAAATGAGGTTATTTTCGAATAAATTTAAGTTTTCGGTTTGATCTTCGTAATTCAAATAATAAATTCCGAGTTCAATAAATTTATCTTTTCCTTGTTTGTGGATGTCTGAATTAATGACTCGAAACGCGTTTCCACTAATTTTATTCGCTTTGGTGGCAAATAAGTTATAAATTTCTTTCAGTGTAGTTGGATAAATGCTATCGAAAGCCACGCGGACATCGCCAATCCATTCGTGACCGCTTGTTTTTGCATCGTCATGGAGATATGAAAACCCTTCAACCTTAGGATGTCGAAAGGCATCGCGATTTAAACGCAAAACTTTTAAGGTTTGTGCAGTTGCGGTAAAAGTCAATAACATGAATAGCGGTAGTAGGATGCGTATCATGAGCTCATTTTTCGTTCGCCTAAAATAATAAAACTTCTGTGAATTCCAACTTATTATCGTTGAAGTTCAATATTTCAACGATAAAATTAGGTTATTATCCACTTCTGAAAACGAAATGCAAAGAATGTACCAACTATTTTGAAATGAATTTAAAGAAGATTAAAATTTTAAAATTTTAGTCACGCACCAATTGAACGGTTCCTTGACCTTCAAATTTAGTATCGTCAGCGGTGATGCCTTTGTAGGTGTAAAAATACACCCCTTCCTCGGCCTCCGTTCCGTTCTTCACGGTGCCATCCCACGAGCCTTCAATTGTGTTAATCTCCGCTACAATTACTCCCCAACGATTTACCAACACACATTCGAACGTATTGATTGACTGTGCTTTAAAATCAAAAGAAAAAACATCGTTAATTCCGTCGTTGTTTGGCGAAAAGATGTTGACAGGACTGAAATAAAAAGGATCGTAGACCGTAATTAATTTACACGCTGTATCGGCGCAACCATTTTTATTGATCACCGCAATACACACATCATAAGTGCCAGCGACGTCATACGTAACATCAAATTCTTCAAAAAAATCTTTGGTGAAAATATCATCCCCAATCCCAAAATTCCAAAAGAAACTGGTATCTGCCAAGGGATTTCCATCTTGAGTATAATTGACACAGTCATTGACAAAATGAACCTCTAAAGGCAAAGTCCCTTCTAGTTCACCGGTGAAATTAGGCGAAGTTGCAATAAAATCAGCAATTGGATTCAACGAATCGACATAAATAGTTTGAACTAATTGACAGCCATTAGCATCGGTTGCAGTTAAGGTATAAAATCCAGGATTTAGTCCTCCCCAAGTTGTATTATTCGATGTTGCACCAGTTTCTAAATTCTCCCATAAATAATCGTAATCCGGAACGCCCCCAACAGCTGCTCCAAACACCGAACCATTCCCGTTTTGGTAACCATACACCCTACATTGGGCGGGTGAATATCCAAATTGAATAAAATAAAGCGAATCAGGATTAATTAACGAAAACTCTTCGGTAATTGAACATCCGTTTGCATCCGTCACTATAAGAATATAATTCCCTGCATTTAAATTGATTAAAGTATCCTCACCTACTCCATTTTCACCACTTGGATTAGGATTCCAAACATAACTTATCAAATTTAGATCGCCTTGAGCATTCAACACTTCATCCACATAAACGGCACCAGAAAAATCATTGTAACAAAGCGGATTTTCGATAGACAACGACACCTCCATTTGTGGTGGTTCGGTCAAATACACTGAATCGATTAAAACACATGGGAATTCGTCCGATATGTTAAAATAATACCACCCTTCGGTCAAGGAATTTGCTGTATTGCTATTGTCCACATTTAAAACCGTACCCGCCTCATCGGTAATCACATAGGTTACCTCACCTGTTACACCCGTTACATTAATCGTAACCGAACCATCTGAAAAACCAAAACACGTAGGATCGTTCGAAATGATGCTGCCTTCCATTTCACATTCGCCAGCAGTTACGACAATATCGATACATTCTTCATCGCTACATGGAGCAACACCCGCTTCGTAACAAACCGTCCAAGTACCAGGCCCTGCGATGGCAGGATCAAATTCGCCCGTGATAGGATCTACACAAACTCCGCATGTCGCAGACCATGTTCCGCCAGGGGGAAGGGCTTCAAGCACTTGAAGTCCACTCACCGTGGTAAAAGGTCCTGCGGGATCAATAGTCACTGTGATTTCATCCACTACCGTTATCACCACCGTATCTCTCGCCACACAACCATCTAACGAAGCTGTTACAATATAATCATCACTCCCCAAATCAGGTGTAAAAGCCACACCATCAATTACGGAATTATTCCATCCAATCACCGCACCATCAGGATTGTCCGCAGTAAGAACAACTGCCGTACCATCACAAACTACTTGATCTTCACCTGCGTCAATTTCAGGTCCAACAGCACATGACACGGTCACATTATCCACCATCCATTTCTCTGAGGCTGCCCAAGCTTGCACGGAAATTCGTAATAATAAGGTCGAACCACCTTCAATACAACCGGTGGTATAATGCATCGAACCCGCTAAGATATCATCTGCTTGAATCACAAAAACATCTGCACACTCACCCGCACAAAAAGAAGCATCAGGGGGCGTTACCCAACCTGCGCCGTCAATATTATATTCTAACATGACCCAATCCACCGAATTACAGCCCGTTCCACAACCTTCCATGGTTCCCAATTCTTCTAAATCGAGTTCAATTTCAATAAAATCACAGGAAGAAATATTAATGGACGAAGAAGTCCAAATGGCAGGTCCATTGGTATCTTGACCTTCGAGTTTACCACCTAAAATTTTCAAATAATCACCTCCATCCAGACAAGTTGGACAAGAAGTTGACCAGGAAACACCGCCTAAATCGTCAGATCCAGTTGTTGCGTCATCACCTTCGCCAAAGGTCTCATTAAAAATAAGTTGCCCTCGACCAATAACACTAAAAAATAAAAGACACACACTGAATCCTAGATTTTTTTTTGCGAGTTGCAGAAGTTGCATGGTTGTTATTTTAATGTCTCACAAAGGTAAACTAAATCAATTAATTGAC
>JADZFJ010000363.1 GCA_020849935.1 Crocinitomix sp.
GATGCCATTTGGATCTTCAGCGATAAATACAGCTGTTTCCAAACCTTCTTGATTTAGAAACAAATAGTGAAGCCCAATTTCAAGTGATTTTTGATCCAGGTTGTAGACATCATTAATCAAGATATTTCCATTTTTGCCAATCATTTTTTCTAAACGCATAGAAATAGCCGGCAGTCGAATGATTTGGGCAGCTATTTCTTCATCGGTTACACCAAGTGCTTGTGCGGTTAAAATAACCATGGCACTATTGGCAACAGCGGCAAAATCATGATAAGGTATAGGAAAAGCACTCGTTTTGTCTGGAAATTCAAGCTGAACAGTTTGGTGATCCAATTTTACAGGGATGGTGGTTGTGCGTGAATCTTTCCTAAAAATAAGCGTCGAATGATCCCATTCAATCAATTGGTCAACATCCTTAAATAAGATGAATTTTTCTCTTTTTTTCGCAATTTCAGGGTTTTCAACTAAAAAACCACTGTTATGAGCATCACCAATTCCTGTAAAAATACCGATAGTTGGTAAAATCATGGCTTGAAGATTGGCCATTTCGTTTGGTTTTGAAATTCCGGCTTCAAAAATTGCCAAGGTATGGCTTTGATCCATTTCAAGCACAGAAAGTGCAACACCTATTTGGCTATTGTAACTTTTAGGACTTCTTACAATTAGAAAATGAGGTTTCAAAACATGATAAAGCCATTCTTTTACGATTGTTTTTCCATTACTTCCAGTAATCCCAATTACGGGGATCGTAAATTTTTTCCGGTGAAATTGTGCAATTTGTTGAAGGGCTGTGAGTGTATTTTGGACGATTAATTGATTGACGTTAAGATGGGGTAATTCTTGTTCGGTTAAGATTAGTTCTCCCCCCTTGTCAATAAAGTCTTGAACATAAAATGCACCATTGGTTTTATTACCTTTTAAGACAACAAATAAGGTTGAAGCGGCGATCATAGGCGATCGACTGTCGATGACAATTACATCTATGGAATAATGCGGAAGTTCTTTTTTATCAACGAACCTTGCACTAGTTATCAAACAAAGCTCTTCTATCGATAAATCTAATTTCACTGATCTTTTAATTCATTATAACAACTCCTGCAAAGCGGCACATATTTATCCTTTTCTCCCAAAACAACCACGCCTCTATCTTTCGAAATGCGGTGAGAAAAACGCGCTTTTCCTGAACAAAATGTACACACTGAACTTAATTTTACAACTTCATCCGCCATTGACATTAATTCAGGCATGCATCCAAACGGGTTTCCTTGAAAATCTAAATCCAATCCAGCTAAAATAAGTGATTTACCTTGATCGGCGATAATATTACAAACTTTGACAATCGATGGATCAAAAAACTGAACTTCGTCAATTGCGACCACATCTGCATGATGGAACAAATCTAAAATTTCCTTAGGTTGAACCACATTGGTGGCTTGTATTTCAACCTTATCGTGAGACATGATAGAGTTTTCAGAATAACGAGCATCCATTTTTGGTTTAAATACCAAAACTTTTTTCCCTTTGTCTTGATAAGCTGTAATTGCTGAAATTAGTCCCTTTGTTTTACCTGAAAACATAGGTCCACAAATCACTTTTATACGCACATTAGTCACGCGTGGACTAAAGGTGTACGCACTAGAGATGTTAACATCGGTTTTTTGAGAAGTATTCAATTTTTTAACTTTTGCTATCAAATATAAGGCTAATTTTAGCGTATCGTTTAAATTGTGAATAAGTATTGAAAAATGAGTAAAACATCTTATAAAAACACCAAAGAGTTAATCGCCGAACTCTCTCAGAAAATCGATTTGTTAGACAAGGGAAGTCTTCGTTTGGAAGATTTGAATTCGCTGGTTGAAAGTGGGAAGGATTTGTACGAACATCTTGTCATCCTGAGATATAAAGCATTTGATAAATTTGATTTCACACATAACGAAACGGTTAAAACGTCGAAAGTTGAAAAACCAATTTCGATTCCGCCTAAAGTGGAAGTGCCTGTTGGTACGGCCTTAGAAATGTCGTTTGATTTTACAAGTTTTGAACCTGAATCTCCAAAAGTTGAACCAATCGAACCGAAAATTGTTCCACCTCCAACTGAAATTCTGCCTGTAGAAGAAGTGAAAGAAGAACCATTGTCGGTAAATATACCTGCAGTTGAAATTCCAAAGGTTGTTGAGCAAGTAGCACCTGTGAAAGCAGTGATTCCGCCAGTGATTCCTGCAAAAAAATTAACTGATGTTGATGCCGAAGCGAATTCTTTAAACGATGCTTTTAAACAAGAGGAAGATCAATCCTTGCGTAAGAAATTGGAGAAAACACCTATTAGTGATCTTCGTCCACAGATCAGTATTGGCAAAAAATTCGAATACATTTCACAGTTATTTTTAGGAGATGCAGCCGATTACGATAAGTCTATCGACTTTTTAAATAATGCGGCGACGTGGGAAGTTGCGACTGACAAAATTGAAGAATTAAAGCTTCGGTATAAATGGGATATGGAAGATCGTACCATTCAAAAATTTATTGAATTGGTCGAACGCCGATACCTCTAATCAGCATTCAGAAAATGATCAAAGGGCTATTCTATTTTTCATGTATTTTCTTTGGGTTGACAGGAACATGTCAACAGGATTATGCCAAAACTATCCTTGATTCGCTTTGTCATGAAAGGTACGAAGGGAGAGGCTATGTGAATAATGGAGATGTTCGTGCTGCAGATTTTATAGTACGAGAGCTCACGAAAATTGGTGCAAGTCCAATTAAAAATTACCCGTTCGAACAACCTTATTCGTTAGCGGTGAACACCTTTCCTTCAGAAATGTTGGTGATTTTAGGCAAGGACACCTTGATGCCCGGGAAAGATTATTTGGTAGATCCTAATTCGGGAAGTGC
>JADZFJ010000364.1 GCA_020849935.1 Crocinitomix sp.
CCAAGACGAGTTTTTATCTTTGGGGTATGATGAACTTAGATAAAAATTATTTGTCTTTAAAACATGTTTCTAAAGACGATCAACCCCGAGAAAAATTAATTGCGCATGGACAGAGCACACTTTCCAATGCCGAGATCCTTGGAATCCTTATAGGATCTGGCACAAGAGAAAAATCAGCCGTTCAATTAAGTCGCGAAATTTTGCAGTCAGTGGACAACGATTTGAACAATTTGGCGCGCCTTAACCTTTTTGATTTAATGAAATTTAAGGGGATTGGCGAGGCGAAAGCTGTCACAATCGCTGCCGCACTCGAATTGTGTCGGAGAAAAGAAAATGATTTACCTTCTAAAAATTTATACATTCGTTCATCTCGCGATGTCTATTTGCATGTGAGGGAACGTTTTCAAGACCTTTCCCACGAAGAATTCCACATTGTGGCATTAAATAGCGCAAACAAAATAAATGGGGTGACAATGCTTTCTAAGGGAGGGACAAGTGGTACCAGCGTTGATGTGAAGGATGTATTTAAAAAAGCCATGGAATTAAATGCTTCTTGCATTGTGCTTTGCCACAATCACCCTTCATGTAATTTACGACCTAGTGACCCCGATATTGCAATTACCAAAAAGATTAAATCTATTGGAGATATAATCGATTTGAAAGTTCATGATCATTTAATTGTCACCAACCAATCCTATTTTAGTTTTGCCGATGCAGGTATGTTACCATAACATAGTGATAAAAATTTGAAAGAATAAACCCACTCATTATCGGAAACTTTATCTGAAAGATTATCTTTGTTGAAAAGCGTCTTTACAATGAAGATAATTACCATTATAGGAGCACGGCCGCAAATTATTAAATCAGCGGCGATTAGCAGAGCAATTCGAAATCATTTTTCGACTGAAATCAAAGAAATTATTGTTCATACGGGACAACATTACGATGAAAACATGTCCGAAGTTTTTTTTGATGAACTAAGCATTCCAAGGCCAGATTATAATTTAAATGTTGGTTCTGGTAGTCACGGTGCACAAACAGCAAGAATGTTAGAAGGAATTGAAAACATTATTTTGACTGAAAAACCGGATGCACTTGTGGTCTACGGCGATACAAATTCTACCGTAGCAGGAGGTTTAGCAGCATCAAAACTGCACGTTCCCCTTGTTCATATCGAAGCTGGATTGCGCTCGTTCAACAAAAAAATGCCGGAAGAAGTTAATCGGATTATGTGCGATCATGTTTCAACATTACTGTTTTCTCCTACGGCGAAAGGAATTGAAAATTTAGAAAAAGAAGGATTTAATTTAAATTCTGTCGCACCTTTTACAATCGATCATCCAAAAGTGTACCATTGCGGCGATATTATGTACGATAATTCGATCTATTTTTCGAAAGTTTCGGATCAAAATTCAAAATTATTGGCCGAATTAGGAATTGAAGGTGATTTTATTTTGTCAACCATCCATCGAAATAATAATACCGATGAACCTGACCGACTTCTAGCTATATTTGGTGCATTGATCGAAATTGCTGAAGAAAATAAAATTCCTGTGGTTTTACCTTTACATCCAAGAACTAAAAAAATGATGGAGTTAAATTTGACTCCTGAACTTTCTGCTCAACTCACTTCATCTAAATATATTCGCATCATTCCCCCAGTGTCATTTTTTGATGTTATTGCCCTAGAAAAAAACGCTTCCTTCATTGTAACAGACAGCGGCGGAGTGCAAAAAGAAGCTTTTTTCTTTGAAAAACCATGCATTATTTTGCGATCAGAAACAGAATGGGTTGAAATCGTGGAAAATGGGAATGCTATTTTATGTGATGCCGATAAAAATCGAATTTTAATTGCCTATAAAAAGTTGGCAAACAATAAAGATTTAACCTATCCTCAATTATTTGGTGATGGTGAAGCAGCTACTTTTATTTGTCAAGAAATTGTAAAGCACTTAAGTTGATTACCATCTTCTCAGAACATATAACCAATCGTTTGCGCTATGTTCTTGATTTTTGTTTTGAGCAAAAAGGTCAATCTTATCAGTTAATTTCAACGGAAGAAGAATGGAACACATGCGAAAAAAAAGCGTTGAATTATTCAAGCCTGAAACTCGAAGCTAAACTGTCGATATTGCCTCAAGGCATTCTTTATGAAAGCGACATTTATCCTCAAAAGGAACTTTCTATTCAAAACAATCATATTTTAATAGATGGAGTTGATGATCCTTTGAGCGTCATTTTTTTTTATTTAACGCGTTATGAAGATTATCATTCAACAAATTATGACTACCACGATCGAATTTCAACTTCAGCCAATAGTTTGGTTCAATTAAATCGGCATAGAAAACCTGAAGTTGATCAGTTAGTAATGGGAATTTGGCGCGAATTATCTTTGGATTATTCAACCGTTAAAAACGGATTTAAACTTTTACCAACTTTTGACATTGATATCGCTTGGGCCTACAAAAATCGTAAACTTGGCAGAGCACTTGGTTCCATGTTAAAAGGTGCAAAACCTTTAGAGCGTCTTAAAGTGCTTTCCGGCATTCAAAAAGATCCTTACGACACCTATTCAACAATAACAGAGATTAGCCAAAATGCAGTCGAAGTGATTTGTTTTATCTTGTTGGGTGATTGGGGTAAATTTGATAAGAACATCCATTGGGAAAATGAAAATTTCGGTCAATTAATCAAAATGTTGAATAAAAGTTGTGAACTAGGAATTCACCCTTCGTATGGATCGCATCTCAAGGTTGATAAAATCAAAAATGAACTAGAAAGATTAGAAAAAATTACAGGTCATGAGATTACCAAAAGTCGTCAGCATTTTCTGAGATTGAGGTTTCCCGAAACCTACCATTTATTGATACAAGCCGGTATTAGAAACGATTATTCGATGGGATTTGCTGATGAAGTTGGGTTTAAAGCTGGAACTTCTTTCCCCTTTTATTTTTTTGATTTGAATGCCAATAGTCAAACAACGCTGATGATTCAGCCATTTATTTATATGGACAGTGCGTTGAAAGATTATCTCAACTATTCGCCTGAAAAAGCACAAGAAACTATTCAAATTTTGCTGAATGAAGTCAAAGAAGTGGGTGGTCAATTTTCGTTTATTTGGCATAATAGTTCGATTCATGATACAGGCGAATGGAAAGGATGGAAGACTGTTTTAGATCAAACAATAACCCAAGCGTTAGCGCATGAAAACTAAGGTGTTAATTTCTGGATGGCTTCTGATTGGCTTGTTTTTTGGGTGCATCGAACACGATAAAAATTTACCTGAAAATTCGGCTAACGACCTTCAAATATCACCGATACAAATTAAATACGCCAAAGGATTTGAAATTAATTTTCGCGAGCAATACATCGAATTAATTTCTAAATCGTTTGGTGAAAATCAACCATTTAGAGATAGCATTTATTTGGTGACAAATGCGCAGTACAAATTACCAGAAAATTTAAAACAAATAGATTATCAGGAAATTCGATTGGCCTGTCAATCAACCACTCATTTGTCCTTTATTCAACAATTAGAAAGTTTAAATTCAGTGTGCGCGGTTTGCGGACTCAACTATGTGATGAATGCAGAAATTAGCAGTAAATTATCTGAACAAAAAGCCGTCGAATTATGCCAAAGTGAAAATGTGGAAAAAGAAGCACTTTACGCTGCCAATCCTTCCTTGTTTTTAATGTATCCATTTGGAATAGAAGAAAATAAAATTAAGGAAGAAAAAGGAATTCAAACTTTCCTTATTGCCGAATATCTCGAAGAATCTATCCTTGGGCGACTGGAATGGATTAAACTATTTGGACTTTTATTAAACAAAGTTGACGAAGCCAATGCCTATTTTAAGATGGCAGAAGATTTATATTTAACGTCAAAACGCGAAACTAACTTGAACGAACAACGATTTATTTTGAATTTACCTTACAACGATTTATGGCACATGCCCGCGGCAAATTCTTTGATTGTTCAATTGATTCAAGATGCAGGGCTGTCGTATTTCTATTCGTCTGAAAAAGGAACGGAAAACCAATTACATTCCAATGAGGAAGTTTGGAACGATGGAGTTTTGGCAGATTATTGGATCATTATGGCCAGTCGCCCGAAAGATTTTGATTTGGAGGATTTAATTAACGAACAATCCGTATATGCCACCTTTAAATCGGTGAAAGATAAAAAAGTCATTTTTTGTAATACGGCTGAAGTTGATTATTTTTGCGAAGGAGTGCTTGAGCCGCATGTCATGTTAAAGGATTTGCTGTTTGCTTCTGGGCAAATGGAAGGACATTCGCCAAAGTACTTTTTTTTATTGAAGTAAAATGAATGACACGAGCCAAGGGTTTTGAATGAAATTAAAAAACGATATACCTCTTTTGTTGCTATTACTAATTGGTGTATTTGGGCTTTTTTGTGCGAATTTATTGATTGGTGATGTAAAAATGTCTGTCGATGAGGTGATGACCATTTTGAGTGGGGGAAGTGTCACAAATGATTCGTGGTCATATATTGTAGAGAGCAGGCTGTATCGAACAATCACGGCAATTTTTGCAGGTGGCGCCTTGGGTGTGGCGGGATTAATTTTACAAGTTTATTTTAGAAACCCGTTGGCAGGACCAGGTGTGCTGGGCGTTACTTCAGGAGCTTCGCTCGGGGTTGCTGTGGTTATTTTAGGCGGATTGTCAATGGGAACCTTTATGGGCAATTTGGGAATTGTGGCAGCTGGAATTATAGGTGCTACCATGGTCCTTATTTTATTACTTTTTTTAACCAAATTTATCCACAATGCACTCACTGTTTTAGTGATTGGATTAATGTTTGGCTATTTTACTTCAGGTATTATTAACATTCTTTATTTGGCAGCAAATACTACCGATACAAGAGCCTATGTGTTATGGGGGATGGGAAGTTTTGAAGGCTTAACCTCGTTTGATTTGATCTTTTTTATCAGTGTGGTGCTTTTATTATGTTGTCTTAGTTTGTTACTCATTAAACCATTAAATGGGCTGGTGGTTGGAAATGATTACGCTGCTTCGCTTGGCATCAATCTAAAACGAACACGCACATTAATAGTTTTAGTTACCGGTGTGTTGGCGGCAATTGTGACCGTTTTTTGTGGACCGATTAGTTTTATAGGAATTGCGGTTCCGCAGGTCATGCGGTTGGTAATCAAATCAAAAAATCATTTGGTAATTTTGCCGTTGGTATTTATTGGTGGTTCGTTTTTAGCTTTAATTGCTGATGTTTCTGTTCGGTTGAGTTCAAATTTACTTCCGTTGAATACGGTAACCGCCTTAATTGGAGCTCCTATAATTTGTTGGATAATTGTTAAAATGAATCGCAAAAATGCTCAATTTTAAGGATTTAAAGGTTAACGTCGCCAAAAGAGAACTTTTTGGAGTAAAGGACTTGTCTTTGGAGAAGGGAATTGTTGCACTTGTTGGACGTAATGGTTGTGGAAAATCGACATTTTTCAGAACACTCATGGGCGGACATTCAAACTAGTCTGGTCAAATCGAAATCGGTGGGCAAGATATTAAATTATATCGCCCAACAGAACTCGCTAAAAAAATCGCGATTGTCTATGCAAAAGTTGATTTGTATGGAACACATACCGGACGCGAAGTATTAATGCTCGGACGTTTGCCTTATCAAAATGCTTTCTCCATCGCCAGTTTGAAGGATCAAACGTTGGTCGAGGAGATTATTCAACAACTAAAGATTCAATCCTTTGTTGATCAAAAATTCAGCGAAATGAGTGACGGAGAAAAACAACTGATTATGATTGGTAGGGCCTTAACTCAAGATACGCCGATTATTTTGATGGATGAACCTGGCGCTTTTTTGGATTTGGTGAATCGACATCAGTTGATTGAAGTTTTAATTGATCTTGCGAAAAACACCTCAAAATTAATCTTATTTTCGACCCATGAAATTGACTTTTTGCCAAGGCTCTGCAACCAAGTGTTATTAATCGAAAAAGGGGAGATGACTCTTTTAAACAATCCAACTAATTTTACTTCTGAAATTCATAAAAGTTTTGGAATTAATCAATTGTGATGAAATTTAGAACAGAAATAGAAGTTCACCATCAGAAAGGCTTTTTTAAGCACAACGACCAAATTCTCAGTATTGGCTCTTGTTTTGCAAATAATGTCGCCATCGAATTAGAAAAAGATGGATTTATAATTGATCAAAATCCGATGGGAATTCTCTTTAATCCAATTTCGATTATGAAGAATATTCGGAATTCGTTTTTACAAAACCTAAACGAATCCTTAATCGTTAAACGAGATGATTATTTTTATCATTTTGATTATCCTTCGCAATTTTATGCCGAGTCTCCAGAACTTTTGTGCGAAAAAATCAAACGAATTCAAGAAAACACAACTGCGCAGCTTAAAAAATCCAATCGCCTTATTTTAACTTTGGGCACTGCTTGGGTCTACAATTGGCTTAAAAAAGATGAAATTGTGGCGAATTGTCACAAAATTCCAGCTCACGAATTCAAGAAAGAACTTTTGGATCTGAATTATTTGATAAAATCGTACATTCAATTTTTCGAAGAACTTCGAGCGATAAATCCAAATCTCGAAATAATTTTGACCGTCAGTCCTGTTCGACATATTAAAAATGGGTTACACGAGAACAACCTAAGCAAATCAATCCTTTTATTATTGGCAGATCATTTGGTGAAACAGTTTGATTTTGTGCATTATTTTCCTGCCTATGAAATTGTCTTGGATGATTTGCGCGATTACCGATTTTTTGGCCCCGATTTAATTCATCCATCTCCCCAAGCAATCAATTATGTTTACGAAAAATTTGCAGCCACCTATTTCGATCAAACAACCCAAGCAATTGTTTATGTACAGCGCAAAATTAATTCACTTCAAGCGCATCGACCTTTGGGATCGAACCCAAAGAATGAAGAATTAAAGGCGGCTCAAATAGCCGAACTTCATCGGGAACTAAACCGCTTAAAAATCGAAGGATAACTGCGCGATTACTTTGGGTTTTACCACTGAATTGTTCAAATTGGAAAGAGAAACACCAATTAATCGTACAGGCATTTTTAAGGGAGCTTGATAACACAATTCACTAATTATTTCGGCAATCACAGTCGAATCATCCACAGCATTTTCGAGGGTTTTACTTCGTGTTTGAACAGTAAAATCGGTATATTTTAATTTTAAGGTGATTGTTCGCCCCTTGGTTTGAATTGATTTTAAACGGCGTGCTGTTTCATCAATTACATTCAAAAGCGGTTCTTGAAGTTCGTCAAAAGATAATTTGTTGTCCGCAAAGGTGGTTTCTGTCCCTACTGATTTTCGTTCACGGTCTGGTTTTACTTCGCTAAACTGAATTCCTCTGACAATGTAATAAAAATGAGCCCCCGATTTTCCAAAATTTTGCGTCAAAAACTCCAACGAATGTTGTTTTAATTGATACCCATTAAAGATTCCCCAACTTTTCATTTTATCTGCGGTCACTTTTCCTACTCCAAAAAATTTGTGAATTGGTAATCGTTCGAGAAATGGCAAAACTTCGTTTGGTTTAATCGTTTTTTGTCCGTTGGGTTTATTGATGTCACTCGCAATCTTTGCAACAAATTTATTTACTGAAATTCCTGCGGAGGCGGTTAATCCAGTTTTTTCAAAAATTTTTTGACGAATTTCTTGAGCGATTTGCGTTGCAGAGGCGTGATTATGCCAATTCGCGGTAACATCTAAAAATGCTTCATCCAAAGAAAGTGGTTCAACCAAATCGGTATAAGACAAAAAGATAGCTTTGATTTCGTTCGATACTTGTTTGTAACGTTTAAAATTTGGTTTGACAAAAATTAACTCGGGACATTTGCTTTTTGCTAAGGCACCAGACATTGCCGATTTGACCCCAAATTTCCTTGCTTCGTAACTTGCCGCAGCGATCACTCCTCTTTTTTCTCCTCCGCCCACCGCCACGGGTTTGCCTCTTAAATCGGGATTGTCTAATTGCTCGACCGAAGCGAAAAAAGCATCCATGTCGATATGAATGATTTTCCTAGCAGCTATTTGGTCCAAATTTTCCAATTATAAGTCAAATTTGACAGCGTTGAGTAATAAGCCAGACGAAGGGGCGATTTGGTTCACGGGGTCAAACACGTCGCCTGTTAAGGTCAAACGGATATAATCAAGATCGATTTCGTGTTTTCCCAAACGAATTAATTGCGCCATGATCAGCCGTGCTTGGTAGCGCATAAAACCTTTAGAATGTAAATGTAATAGATACGATTTTTCAGGAAAAAAATTAGCGGTAAAAAGTGTGTTTTCCTCAATTTTACTGACCAAAATTTCACGATTAAACTCTGTGTTTTCTGCTGGTTTCGAACAATAATTAATGAAGTTATGTTTTCCTTGAAATAATAAAGCACCTTCTTTCATCAGCTCAATATCTAAGTTTTCCTTAAAATGCATGATTAACGCTGCTGAAAATGGATGCGGTTTCTCTCCACAAGCAAATAAATAAAGGTATTCTTTTAGTCGAGGACTTTTTATGATATTGAAATTTTTATCTACTTCTTCTATCTTCAAAATTCGAATATCTCCTGGCAAATTGTTATTCATTTCAGCTTGAAACCAATCTAAATCTATGGGTTCGTTTAAGAATAATTCAAAGGCCGAATGGTTCGCCGAAACTTTAGCATCGGTTCGACTTGAGCCATGGGTCTTAAAAGGGCGATCCTTCAATATAAATTCGATGGTCTTATCCACCATAAAATGAACTGTCTTAAATTTCGGTTGTTTTTGCCATCCATGATAGCGAAATCCGAGGTATTGAATATGAATTAAATAAAAATAGTTCATTTCGTTTTTATCAATTGACAAAGGTTGATTTTTTCCTTTATCATAAAATTAAATCATCAAATTTTAGCCTTATAAGGTGGAATAGGATGATTTTTTCCGTTTAAAAAGATAAAGATATTAAATCCAATCTTGATCTGAGCCAAGCCGATAGTTATTACTGATAAACTTGCCTAAAAACTTCTATTTTTATCGATTTAGGAACTTCATGTTTCCGACTTAAAAAATGTGAATCTTGAAATTCAGTAAGAATTTTATTATATTTGAACCACTAATAAAATGCTATGAACTTCCTCAAAAAAACATTTTTATCGATAGGTCTAATCTTATGTTCTTTTTCGTTTTCTGCGCAAAGATCCTATAAGGAGCTAATGAAAGACAACACGGTCAATTTTTACGAAGTATGTGCGGTGGCAGATGCTTACTTTGAAACAATTGATAAAGAAGCCAAAGGTTCTGGTTGGATGGGTTATCAACGTTGGAAATACGACAACGAAATGAAATATTACCCAAGCGGTGACCGATCAATGACGGATCCCTATTTGGTGAGTAAAGCGTATGAGGAATTTCTTGCAAATTATCCAATGGAAAAGGCTTTGTTTCCAACTGGTTGGAATGAAGTTGGACCTGTCACCATAGACAGTATCACAGGACATTATGCGCCTGGTTTAGGACGAGTGGAGTGTTTTTATGTGAATCCTGACGATGACGATGTCATGTATTTTGGATCACGAAGTGGTGGTTTTTGGAGTTCAACAGACGGCGGTACAACATGGAATGGCGGTTCGACAGATTTTTTATTCGCCAGTGGAGTTAATACGATGACGGTATCCCCAACCAATCCAGATTCAATTTTAATTAATCTCAGAAACGCTGACAACGGGGTTACACATGGAATTTATCGCTCGACAAATGGCGGAATCTCTTGGACCATGACCAATTACAATCCAGTTGTTTTAGGTAAGGGAGGACTAGGCAGTAGTTTTTCTGTGAATCAAATTGCTTTTCACCCAACAATTGCAAATTTGGTTTTTGTTGCGGCCAGCGATGGTCTTTATCGTTCGACTGATAATTTGAGTACTTGGGTAAAAATAACCACTGGAAGTATTTCAGAAATCGAGTTTCACCCAACAAATCCTGATATCATTTATATCTACGATTACTATTATTGGGGATCAAACAAAAACAAAGTTTTACGTTCGACAAATAATGGGGTAACCTTTTCAGGTTCGGCTGAAATTGTAGGTAATGCAGACAATACAAACGTTCATTTGGATACTAGTCCGATTTGTCCAAATTGTGTTTATTTTGCTTCAGGAAATGGCTTGTGGAAATCATTCAACAGTGGATTGACGTTCACATTTGTCAGCAATCCTGCAATTAGTAGTGAAGGGTTTGCGGTTTCAGATGTGGACACTTCTAAAATGACCTACGGTGGAATTGATGCTTTTGCATCGAGCAATGGCGGTGCTAGTTTTACCCAAGTGACTTGGTGGGGTTTATGGGCAGCTCCTTTTGATGGGGATCAATACATCCATGCAGACATGCGTTCTGCAGAATGTATCAGCGGGAATTTTTACATGGCAACAGATGGTTATTTTGCCCGAAGTACCGATAACGGAACCACTTGGGAACGCCTTTGTGATGATGTGGGAATTCGTGAAAATTATACATTAGGAGTGAGCCAGTCAAATCATTATCAAACGATTGTTGGATCTCAGGACAATGGTACCAGTATTAAATTACAAGAAGGATGGATTGAGTTTGCCGGCGCTGACGGGATGGAAGGAATCATTCACCCTTTAAATGAAGATTGGATGATTAGTAGTTATCAATACGGTGGACGACGAAGAACCTTAGACGGAGGTTTAAATCAAAGTAATGTGTCACCTCCTGGACATTCTTCTCAATGGGTTGCTCCAATGGCGTATGATCCAAACGAGCACATGCGGGTGTATCATTTTGGGGTGGATGTTCACCGAAGTGATAACTATGGCACATCGTGGGTGGTCACTGGTTCGCCCTCTTTTTCAGGAGACATTGACGAAGCTGCAATTACCGAAAACAATACCAATATTATAGTGGTTTCGAATGGGCAAGATTTAGAGCGTTCGATTGATGGTGGGGTTACTTTTGTCGACATTCAAGGTGCTTTGCCGGGGTATGGAATTTCAGATATTGCTTTTGATCCATTGCGAGACAGTACGTTTATTGTTACCTATAATCGATATAACGACGATGGTTCGAAAGTGTATATTACCCACGATTTGGGCAATACATGGTCGAATATTACTTCTAACCTTAATAAAATGCCGATACATGGCGCTGTGATTGATCATTCGGCGAATTCATACATTTATTTAGCAGCAGAAATTGGGGTGTACGTGAAAGCCATGGACGAACCAACTTGGGTTTTATACAATGCGGACCTTCCAAATTGTTCGGTGTTGGAATTAGAAATTGTCAATGGATCGAATACACTTCGCGCCGCAACGTGGGGCAGAGGGGTTTGGGAATATCACTTAAAGAACCGTAAATTTTATCCTGCCATTGTCAATACTACCATCACTGATCCGCCAACGTTGACTGTTCCTGCCGAGGAGAGTAATCAATATGTTACTTCGGTAATTTCTTCCGACTTTGATTTAGATGAGGTGTATGTGAAATGGTCGATTGATGCACCAACTTTTGAAAATACAATTATGATGGAGAATATTGTTGACAGCACATGGGTAAGTGAAACGCCACTTCCTGATTTTCCTGCTGGTACAAAGGTTTTCTTTAAAGTGTTTGCAAAAGATGAGGCTGCTCAACTTTCAGAAACCTACAAATTTATGTACACCGTTCAACCGTTTGAGTATTGTGATTCGTATGGAACAATGTCTTACGCAACTGGAGTAACACGAGTTGAATTTAGCGATTTAGTAAATGTTTCTGGCAAATTAGCTGGTTATACAAGTTATGTAGATTTAGATACAGCAACCGTTTATCGCACCATGCCATACGATTTATCTATGAACTTGAATACGGACGGACCTTATACCATTCACGCGCGTGCTTGGGCAGATTGGAATAGAGATGGGGATTTTTCTGATTTAGGCGAATCTTATGATCTTGGAACTGCTTACAACACAGCGGATGGAATTACTACCTTAAGTCCTTTAACCATCGTAATTCCTGACTATGCACATTTAGGTAAAACAACCATGCGGGTAAGTGCAAAATACAATTCTGATCCATCTGCCTGTGAAACTGGTTTTGATGGGGAGGTGGAAGATTATACCATTTTTGTTAAGCCACTTGTGGACGTTGACATGTCGATTGCAGAGGAAGAAATATGTTTAGGTGAGAAAATTTATTTTACCTACAATGGTACTCCTTTAGATTCTGTTTCTTGGACGTTTACGAATGGAATTGATACCTACACCTCTGAAAATTTAATTGATTCAATTTTGGTTGAATCTGCTGGGGAATATAATTTAACCTTGTTAGGATGGGAGGGAGATTTATTTGATGCGGCAACCTATCCAGATGTAGTGGTGGTTCACCCAGTTTATGAAACTACGGATGCCCAAACAATTTGTGAAGGAACAAATTATAGTTTTGGTACCCAAACTTTAACCGAAGCTGGTGTCTACACCGAACCATTTGAAAGTATCTATGGATGTGATTCAATTGTAACTTTGACGTTGGGAATTACTTCTGTCGATGTTTCTGTTACAGCAGCAACATTTGAATTAACGGCAAATTTGGACGATGCAAGTTACCAATGGTTGGATTGTAATGACGCTTGGGCCGAAGTGCCGGGAGCGATCAATCAAATTTTTGCGCCGCTGGAAAATGGATCGTATGCAGTTATAGTTACGACCGACGGATGCAGCGACACTTCTGATTGTTACGACATCGTCGCACTCGATTTGAATGAAAATACGGAATTCCCAGTTGTTGTTTATCCAAATCCATCCAATGGAAATGTTACGCTTCAATTGCCTCGCTCTGTGGCTGATTTGCAATTAGCAATTTATGATGTCGCAGGAAAAGTGGTGTACGAATCAACTTATAATAATACTTCAAAAATTGACTTAAAATTAGATTTAGCCTCAGGAACTTATTATGTGCGTCTTTTAGGCCTCGATATTGACGGAATTATTATTAAACTTGCAATAAAACAATAAATAAGATGAAGTATTCAATAGGTTTGGTGATTGGTTTGATCATTTTTGCAAGCTGTTCAGGGGGAAAAGAAGTTGGATTAGATACAGCCCCACTTTTACAAATTAAAGGACCTTATTGGCAAGAAGTCATTTCTGGTCAACAAGATGACCCAAAGACGATGATTTTGATTTTACCTTATGTTACTGAATTGGGAAGTTACCAAGTGGATAGCGTTTATTTTAAAGGGTACCACGAAGCCTTGGTGAAATCAATGATGCAAAATAATCAGGCAGTTTATCGTACACGAATTAACACAGATCAACCGGTGACGCCAATTGTACCTCCTTATGCAATTTTAGAAAATGAAGCATTGGTGTCTTATATCGACTTCGAGAAGAAGAAAAGGTATTTTAAGGTTTCAAATGTTGAAATGCGTGAGCCAATGTATTTGCCTTAATAAGCAGTAAAATTAATGGGCGAGTGGTGTTGGATTTAATCTTCTACTTCTGTATCTAATTCAGCACGAATCCGTTGACAAAGCTGACGGTTATATGTTTCTTTTAGCCAGTTTAGATAACTTTCGGTTGCTTTGGTGATACATTTGGTGTAATGCTTTAATCTGCGTTCGATATCTTCTTGTAAATCTTGTACCAAAAGCAATGCGTCATACATGTCTTCCGAATTTTCTTTGATCACCTCAAAGTGATTGTCCAACGAAATATCGACCGCATCTTTTCCTTTTTTGCCTGTTTCAATACATTCATCGTACACCCGTTTCATGTAAAATTCTTCTAATTTTTCAGGCGATTTTAGTTTGTCTTTGAGATTTTTTGGAAGTTCATATTCTGCTTCAAATAGCATATCATCTTCTTCACTCAAACGAGCTTCAAGGAATCGATCAGGAAAATTAAAGGCATCTTGCCAATCGATATATTCTTGCCAGTAGCCAAACCGGCGAACATTATTTCCTAAATCAATCACCTGAAAAGAATCTTTATTTTCTAACTTCCGAGATCCACGCCCAATCATTTGGTGATAAAGCGTTAAAGATCGAGTTGCACGGTTTAAAATAATCGTTTCAA
>JADZFJ010000365.1 GCA_020849935.1 Crocinitomix sp.
AACTTATTGGTTGTCCGAGTGTCATCTAGCTTTAGGAAACTACGACAAAGCGAAAGCTTATATCCAAGAAGCATTAGCCAAAGATATTGAAGTGAATAAAGATGCTTGGAATATTTTAGCCTTGTGTCAACATCGTTTAGGTGAATTGGACAGCGCAATCATTAACTATAAAATGGCTTTAGCGAATATGGATGCGTATCGCTCGAAAGAGCTCTTGGTTCAATTTCATATTGACCAATGCGAATTGGCAAAAGTGATGATCAAAAATCCAATTAAAGTGACCATCAAACCACTTTCAAAAAATATAAATTCAGCATTTGAAGAAACAGCTCCAACACTTTCTGCAGATGGTAAAACATTTTATTTTGTATCGCGCCGAGCGGATAACAAAGGTGGAGGAATTAGCCCAGGCGACCAGCGTTATTTTGAGGACATTTATGTAAGTGTTTGGGATGAGCAGAAAAAAGAATGGTCAGAAGCAACGAACACTTCGGAGCTTATTGAGCGTGTTAATTCGAAAGGAATGGATGCCATCAGTTACTTATCTACCGATGGAAAAACGATGTACCTCACTGTCAACACGGAAGTTCTGACAAAACCAAGTCCTAAAACACAAATTTCTGATATTTTCTATTGCAAGTTGAATAATAAAGGAACGTGGAATTCGCCAAAACCACTTGGAAAACCTATTAATTCAATCGCATTTGATGCCACAATTAGTTTAACGGCAGATGAAAGTACTGCTTATTTTGTGAGCGAGCGATTGGGAGGAAAAGGAAGAGCAGATATTTGGGTTTCTTATTTGAAAGGAAATACTTGGAGCAAACCGGAAAATGTTGGAGACAGTATTAATACCTCCGGAAATGAAACCACCGTTTTTGTGAGTCCGGATGGTCAATATTTATTCTTTAGTTCAACAGGCCATCCTGGCATGGGAGGATACGATGTTTTTGTTTCTAAAAATTCTGGTGGTGTTTGGAGTAAACCTGTCAATTTAGGATATCCAATTAATACTGTTGCCGATGAAACTCATTTTGTTTATTATGCTCCATTAAAAAGAGCTTACTATTCGAAATTTTCTTCTGACGATAACGGCGGTTTGGGTGCTCGCGATATTTTTGAAGTGGATATGAGTAATTTTAGTTTGCCTAAATAGTTTCACGTTTAAAGCGCCAAATAACTTTTTTGGTCGAAAAACAGCGAATAATCGCAAACAACGCTCCATATTTTAATATCTTTAGAAACATTTAATTGTAAGTTTTGATAAGAGGGTTCACATATTTGATTTTTGGGTTTACATTGCTGGCAGGAATTCGTTCTATCGGTCAGGACACACTTAAATCAGTATTTAGGCCTAGAATCGGTCTGGGCACAGGGGTTATGGGGTATTACGGTGAGATTCAAAACTACCAAAAAAGTTTTAGCTCTACCGTTAATCGTTATGGTGGCCTTGTTTATGCAAATGCACCGGTTTCAAGAATGTTTAATGTTGAACTTTCTGCCTTGTACGGCAAAATTTCTGCGAATGAACGATCGATTGCACGAAACTTTAATTTTCAATCACGGATTCGAATGGGAACCGTAATGTTGTATTACAATTTTTATCCACTTTTTCAAGAAAATAGAGCTCATTTCCATCCTTTTGTTGGTTTTGGTTTTTCATCATTTGAATTTCTGTCCAAAACGGATATGTTTGACGCAAATGGTCAACAATATTATTATTGGAACGATGGATCAATCATGAATATGGATCAAAATAATCCGCTAGCCAGTACCGATGCGATCCCCTTGGTGAGAGATTACACATTTGAAACAGACCTTCGTGAAATGAACCTAGATAATTTAGGAAAATATCGTGAACAAAATGTTTCTATACCTATCTCCTTCGGTGTTGAATGGCACATGTCCTCGAGATGGGATTTTAGAATTTCTACAAGTTATAATATGTTGTTGACAGATCTGGTTGACAATATTTCATCCGCAGGTGTTGGGGTGCGTCAGGGAGATCAAAAAAATGATAAGATTTTGTTTACCTATGTTTCGTTAAGTTACGACTTACAATTTGGCAAGGGTAAAAATGATGAAGACAGTGTTGACGATGAAGGACTACCGATGTATGCAACTTGGGATCCGAATGATTTTGACAAAGATGGAGTTATTGATGCATTTGATCAATGCCCTGCCACGCCTATCGAAGCATTGGTGGATGAGCAAGGTTGTCCTCTGGATACCGATCAAGATGGGGTTGCAGATTTCATGGATGACGAACCGGCTACAAAACTTGGATCATTCGTAAACGAATTTGGGGTCACTCTCACCGAGGAGGATTTAATTAAACATGCCAAATTATATTATGACTCGACCGGATATGCTCATGATTTTGCTGAATTCAGAACAGAAGTCATCTTAAATAAAGAAAAAGGGAAGTATTATCCAAAAGTGACCAAAACTAAAACGGGTTTAACCTATGTAATCATTGTTGGAAAAGAGAGAAAAGACGTTACGGTGAATGATTTGCATAAATTTTTAGGTTATGCGGATTACAGTACCATGGTTAAGGGAGATACGGTTTATTATACGTTGGGTGAGTTCAAGACAATTGAAGATGCAGTCGCTGCGAAAAATGGCTTGGCCGATCGTGGGGTGGATGTGCAAGATATTGGAAGAACAAGTGGTAATTCGGAAACATTGATTAGTGTCGATGACAAGGTGATTGAAAAAGTGGAAAGAATCAATATTCAAGCAGGAAAAGAATCGCCGGAATATTCATCAACTGAACAAGTTTATCGTGTACAATTAGGCGCATTCAAAAATAAAGTTGACACGGATAAAGTGTTTCCAGGCATGGAAGTTGTTTATGGTGCCTCCGAAAAAGACAATATTAATCGGTACTATTCGGTTGCATTTGAGTCCTATGAAGATGCCGTGGCGTATCAAAAAGAAATCGCTGTGAAAGGGTTTAAAAACACATTTATTGTGGCGTACGAACAACAGAAACGTGTCACGTTGGTCGAAGCTGGGGTTGACGACAACAAACTTCCTAAAAATTACACTGAAGATAAAGAACTAAACACCTTTATTGAGGAAAGAGATACGACGGCATCAAGTGATTTGGGATACGATCCAAGCCGAGTTAAGTATCGCGTTAAATTGGCCTATTTTGAAAATGACATTCCAATTGAAACTGTAAATATTCTGTACAACATAAAACGAATTAAACCAGTTAAAGGTAGAAATGGTTCGACAACCTATTATTCACAAGAATTTTCGACAACAGAAGAGCGAGATGCTGCGATTCCAGAATTTAAAAGTTATGGTTTAACCGAATTAGAAAATGTCATCGAGTACAATGGTGAAATTTATACGGATGAAGAGTTTGCTAGAAAATTTAAAAAGTGATCCTAAATGGATTTAAATGGCGAAAAATCTACCCGATTTTCATAATTTTTGACCTTATTTCACTTAAATAAAAATGCGTATTTATACGTATTTTTTCACCTCCCAATTTTTCTAATCAAATCAAAATGAACTCTTTATTTTTTTGAAATAAAAAAAAATAAAAATCATATTATATTATTTTTAACTTGGTGAAAATTTTAAATTAAATAACTAACTAATAATTTTATTTATGGCATTTAATGGATCAGAAGGTGAAGCTATTTCTTTGAACGAAGCAGCGACAATGACAGCAGCTTATAGAAGTGCAAATCCCAACGCAACACGCGGACATTTTGTAGGGTCAACTCTTATAAACAGCATTCTTGCTCAGTCAGGATGTAAAGGAATTCGTACCTATTATGGGATTGATTCAAGTGGTCAAAAACAGCTAGTTCTAGTTGGTGTTGATGCAAATGGAGATGATATGACTTCAGGCATTATTGCTGATAGAGGAATAGGATGTCCTAGTGCATGTAGTTCTTCCAATCCATTAAACTCTTAATGTTCCAACACGTTGTTTTTTACGTCACGCTGGGAGTGGCAATTTTAAGTTGTATTTTAGCAATTATCAATTTTAAATTTTTAGATGTAAGTTTAAAAATTATTTTTGCCTTTTTGCTTATTTCAATCAGCGCAGACCTAGTTTCTGCTGTTATGGTTCACTTGAAACTAAACACAAGTTGGTGGTTTAATCTTTATACATTCTTTGAATTTACCGCAATAGGGATATTTTATGCTTGGCTCTTTAAAAAGTCAGAAAGCAATCATTTTTATTTGGTACTTATTTCGCTAATTTTAGGACTTATAGGTATTTTCATTTGCACGCTTATCGACTACCAACCAGACGAACTTAACACGAAAAGTTTAGGGTTAGAGGCGACCATTTTTATTTTTATTTCAGTCGGCTACTTTTACGTACTATTAAATAAAATGGAATTTGAAAATCCTTATTATAATCCAATTTTTTGGATTAATTCTGGGGTTCTTATCTACTTTTCAGGGGCATTTTTTTCTTTTATGTTTAGTGCTCCAAAATTTCAAGAATTAGGAATTTGGTCAATCCATAGCGTAATTCACCTTATATTTATGATTTTAATTCTTGTAGGCTTTTGGAAAGTTCGGAAAACATAGATATATTTTTATTGGTTGCGATTGGCGGGGCTGCCATGACACTCTTAGCAGGGTTTATTGTTTTCTTTGTGGTTTTGTATCAAAAGAAAGTAATAATTCAGCGCAACGAAATTGAAGCAATAAAAGTAAAACATCAACGTGAACTTTTGCAACGAACCCTGGAAGTTGAAGAACGGGAGCGGGAACAAATTGCTAAAAATATTCATGATGATTTGGGGGCATTAATCAGTATTTTGCGCTTAAATAACTCGCGTACGGCAAAAAACATCGCGGATGAAGAAGTTTTGATGAAAATTTATGAATCTAATAGTTTGATTCTGAACAAAACCTCTGAAAGTATTCGTAGTATTTCTAAAAAATTAGCTTCACCCACCTTGGTGAAATTGGGATATGTGATTGCTTTGCGAGAGATTTGCAACGCAATTCACCAAACCGGCGAGATTATTGTCGAATTTGATAATAGATTAAACCAAGAAATTGACTTGACCCCACAACAAGCATCTCATCTTTTTAGAGCTTCGCAAGAAATAATTAATAATATTTTGAAGCATGCAAATCCTAATTGGTTAAAAGTTAAATTAGCAAATTTGGATGAAAAAATTGGCATTGAATTTATTCATAACGGTTTAGGAATTAACGAGAAGGAGGTAATTGATTTAACGTATCAAAAAAAAGGAATCGGGTTGAGTAGTATTCAAAGTCGATTAAGTATCATTGATGCAGAAATAGACTTTTTAGCGCCTGTAGATGGAAATGCTAGTGTACTTATAACTTATAAAAATGATAAAAAGAAAGATTAAACTCGCAATTGCTGACGATCATCTACTTTTTCGTCAGGGATTAATTGCTCTTTTGAGTGATTATGAAGAATTTAAAATTATCACAGAGGTTTCTAATGGTAGAGAGTTGGTTCAGTCCTTAAAAGA
>JADZFJ010000366.1 GCA_020849935.1 Crocinitomix sp.
TGTATAATGGTTTATATTATTGCAGCGATCCTTCTAATCAAAAAATAAATTTACCGATTGAAAAAAATTTAAAACGACTAATTTCAGACGATGAAACAATTTTCGCACTGGATTTGACCGAGCAATTGATCGAAATAAGTCAGAAAGATCAAAAATATATTGTAGATAGCACATTAATTTCGGTTAATTTAAGGGATCATATCAACGCTTGTGAAAGAAAAGAAAATTCATCAGAACTATTATGGAAGATTGGTATTTATTATGATACCCTTTCAAAATTTTATTTTTACCTCACGAACCCAAACATAAATACAATTTCTGACAAAGAAAACCTCTATAATGTTTATCGCTCAAGTGTTCAAAGGGTAATTTCATTCAGGAAAACCAACAGCGCAATAAAGTTCGACTTTTTTATTAATTGTGCGGTTCCATTCCAAGATAGTCTTTTTCTTTTAGGATCGGATATTGGGGTGCTCACATTAAATAAACAGATTTTTTATGACAGTTTACCAAAAACCGTATCCGTTTCAAATGTGAATATTAAAAGATACCAGCCAACGCTCCCGTTCGCCCGAAATAAAATGAGAGATATTATTAATTTGGGGGATACAATGCTCATATTCGGGTCGGCAGAAAAAGGGCTCTTAATTCAAAAGAAGGGTAAAAGTGAATTATTTTTAACAACTAAGGATGGCTTAATTAGCAATGTGATTGATGGTCTTTATATCAAAGATGAATACTTAGTTGTACAGACGAAATTCGGAATTAGCGTGCTATCATTTAGTAAAGGAATAGTTAATTATACCAACAAAAATGGACTTTTGTCAAATCACGTTTGGGATGTAATGATCTATGATGATCATTTATGGGTGGCCACAGACAAAGGAACTTCTATTTTGGATTTGAAGAAGAAAGAATATCCCGATTTCCCAATTAAATTGATCGATTTTAAGGTGAATTCAATGTCTAAATCATTGTCGAATCATTTTGAATTAAATTATGACGAAAGTTTACTTGAATTTTCCTTTGAAGGCTTATCATTACACCAATTAGGGGACATAAAATATCGGTATTATTTTGAAGGCGAAGACGTTTTTTGGTTAGAAAGTAAAAACACAACAGTTAGATATTCAAATTTAAAAAACGGTGAATTTGAGTTTTGGATTCAAGCCCAAAAAAGCGACCAAAATTGGACTGCCCCTATTTGCCTCTTTACGATAAATAAATACCCCCCTTTTTGGGAAACTTTTTGGTTTTTGCTGCTAATGATTGGATTCTTAATATTCCTGTTTTGGCTTGCGTTTAATTTGAGATACAAAAGATTAAAAGCTCGGGAGAAAATGAAGTTTAGATTGCTAGATTTGGAAAGAAAAACCCTGCAAGCTCAAATGAATCCGCATTTCATTTTTAATTCGTTAACCTCTTTACAAAATTTAATTATCCAAAATAATCCAGATAAGGCGAATGAATATCTGGGGAAATTTGCTCGCTTAACCCGACTCGCCTTAGTTCAATCTACTCAAAACTATATCTTGATCAAAGAAGAAATTAGCCTTCTTGAATATTACGTGCAATTGGAACAATTGAGGTTTCCTGACTATTTTACATTTGAAGTACAACTAGAATTAAGTGATTCCAATATCTATGTGCCACCATTTTTAATTCAGCCATTTATTGAGAATGCAATTCGACATGGTTTAACCAACTTTAAATGCGAAAATGGCTCCTTGATCTTAAAAATTGAGAATCGTGATGAAAGCACATTGCAATTAATTATTGTTGACAATGGATCAGGCCGTGAAAAAAGTAATAAAAACACCTCACATACTTCACTTGGAATACGTCTTATAACAGAACGACTAAAGTTATTATTGAAAATTGATACCATAACTATTGAAGATTTGACGAATGATGGGAAACAAATTGGCACAAAAATTTCTGTGATAATTCCTTATAAAAGTGAATTGAATGAAAATACTAATAATTGAAGATGAAATTAATTGTGTAGAGGCTTTGTCAACGATGTTGCGAAGTTGTTCAAACGAAATAACAGCCTTGGAAAATGTAGCTTCAGTTGAAGAGGCACTCAAAAAGCTAGAAAATTTTCATCCGGATCTTGTTTTTATCGATGTACAACTTGGCGAACAGACTTGTTTTGATTTATTGGATCAACTTGGGAAAGTGGATTTTCAGCTAGTTTTTACCACTGCTTATGATAATTATGCCATTAGGGCTTTTGAATATTCGGCTTTGCACTATTTGCTTAAACCAATGTTATTGAGTGATATAAAAGAAGCATTGGCAAGGTACACGAAAAATCACACCACCACTTCAACTATCCAATCATCCATCGAAAAGGCGAAAAATTTATATTTAAAAACCACACTAAAAGATTATGACATTGCGCCGGATGAAATTTTATATATCGAAGCAGACGGAAGTTATTCTACGATTTATTTGGAAAACAAAGGCTCTATTTTTATTTCCAAAAATTTAGCCGATTTGCATAAATTATTACCCGATTGCTTTTTTCGAATCCATCATTCAATTTTAGTAAATATCAAATCTGTAAAAGGTTTAAATAAGATAGACAGTGTGGTAGTTTTAAAAAACGGGGTTGAATTGCAGATTTCTAGAAGGAAAAAGGCAAATTTTAAAGTTGCCATGTTAAAATTTAAGTAAATTTTTCTTGTTTTTATCCAGTTGTGAACTGAAATGACCAGTTCTAAATTACTTCTTTGTTCGCAGATAAGTTTGTTCTAAACTTGTGAATGTAATGTGCACGATTACATAAAACAAAGCGAACTCAAAACGCATTTTTTTGGGATAAAATTAAAATTAAGAACAATGAAAAAGTTAAGTTTATTATTTTTTGGATTATGTTTTGCTTTTGTGGGACTTCAGTCATTTATGAATGATGAAGTAATAACATCAGATAAAACTGAGTTAAATGTAGCCAACGAAAATTGGTCGCCTATGGATGTTGATGGAACGGATGGGACGAAAGGCGTAGCTTCGGATTGGGGTTGGCGTATTACCCCATGTGTCACAAAGTCAGGGATTCCAGGGACAAAGTGTGCATATGTTAATGTGTCGGGAATCACTTGTCCAGCATCAAATACAAAGTTCACACTTTGCAACGCAAACATGTAAATTAATCAATAAGTCCCAATAATTTTTATTGGGACTTATTCCATTGATTCAATAAAAACAGAGGTTTATTTGTAGGAATCTGTGAATGCGTTTAAATCTCTGAAAAGTAGAAGGAATGTTCTTATTAATTTAATTATTTAAACCTGACAAAGATGAAATTAAAGTTTGTATTAATTATGGTTTTAATATTAA
>JADZFJ010000367.1 GCA_020849935.1 Crocinitomix sp.
ACAATGAAATTGAAATATTTGAACAGGATCCGGATTTTATGGTCAACTTTCAGAATTTTGGTCACGACATTTTCAGTCGCCCGTCAATTGGGCGTTCAAAAGGATTTGTGCCTTTTGATTTTCCCAAAATTACGACTCGACTTTTGGAGAAGGAATATGGTTTGAAATCAGTGAATGAAGGGCAGGCAAACCCACAAAATAAAAAGTCATTTGTAGAATTATTTAAAAAAATATTCTTACCCGGTTAATGTACAATGTTCCACCCATATTTCGCAATGCTCAACAGCAATCTCAATTCGAAGCCGATGGCTTTCTGAAAATAACCTTGCTTGAAACAAGCGACATTGAAGCCCTAAGCGCACTCTTTAAAAAATATTTTCCAAACCCATCACAGGATTTTTTCTCGTCGAGTTATGAAAACGATTTCGTACTTAAAAAAGAAATCAGTAATGCTATTGGTGAAATACTGTTACCAAGACTTGAACAAATTTTTGTAAACTATATCTGGTTTGGTTCCGCCTTTCTTTCAAAAGGAAATGGACCGCGCAGCGAAATGCCCATGCATCAGGACTGGACCATCGTAGATGAATCACAATTTATTGCGCTGAATATCTGGACTCCTCTGCAGCAAACCACCGAAGCAAATGGAACTCTGGAAGTGATTCCGGGAAGCCACCGCTGGCATAACACATTAAGAGCCCCTACCCTTCCCTTTTATTATACTGGCTTTCAAAATCAGATTAAAAACTGTCTCAAACCAATACCAACACAAGCCGGAGAGGCCATTGTTCTTAATCAGGCGGTTATTCATTATTCAAAACCTAATACCACCAACGAAATTCGTGCAGCAATAACCACAGGGATTAAAACTTCGGGTGCACCCATGATTTTTCATTATTGGGATAAAAACAAACCCACTGAAATAGAACAATTCAGCATGGACGATGACTTTTTAAATTCATTTACCGAATTTCATCAGTCAATTTTTAAACGCCCTACACTTGGAAAAAGCCTTGGTACAAAAGCCTTTTCTTTAAAGATTCCAACACAGGAAGAAGTGAACAAATTAAAAGGCCTTGCGGACATTAATAGTTTACCAGCTAACAAAGAAAGTAATACACTAAAGAAATCCTTCGCTAAAAAAATTATTGAATGGATAAAAGCTTAACATTGGAGTCGATCTTAATTGATACCAGAGCCAATAAAGAGCTGGCTGAAAATGGCTATACCATTTTTCCAATGTTAAGTCCTGCTGATATTGAAAACTTAACAAACTATTATTCTGAATTTCAACAAGAAGATCCAAAACATTTTTATGCTTCCACACACTCGCCTGATTTTGCTTTTAGAAAAAAAACCAGCGACTTCATAAAAGAAATAGTGGAGCCTCATGTTAAAAACATTCTTTTCAATTATAAATTACTTGGTGGCTCTTATGTCGTAAAACCCGCTAATGGCAAGGGCATCTTACAGGCACATCAGGATTGGAATTTGGTTGATGAAGAAAAAAACCGTTCGTATAATTTATGGATTCCATTGGTTGATGTAAATATTGAGAATGGGGCCGTGTTTGTTTTATCAGGAAGTCATACTAAAAATAAATCCTACCGCGGACCGGGTATCCCCTCGCCATTTAAAAATATTGAACAGAAACTTTGGAAGTATTTAACACCCTTACCAATGAAAGCCGGTGAGGCACTACTTTATGATCACGCCTTGTTACATGGTTCACCTTCAAATCAAACAGCAAACGCCAGATTAGGAGTAGTGATTGGTATTGTTAAAGAAGGTGTTGACTTACAAATATTCGGTAACGACAAAGGAATTATTAAAACATATCGTTGTGACGAGAATTTTTTCCTCTCTAAAAACACCTTAACTGATTTTGTTGAACTTCCTGTAAAATCAACTATTTCAGAATCTCAAAAAGAAATTACACTCGGTGAATTTTTAGAAACTTATATGAATTCAAAATCGGATACTAAAAATCACGCTCCTCAGGAAGCAAGTTATACTGATAAAAGGACCTTCTTTGAAAAATACACCTTAAAAAATATTCTTGCCGAAGCAAACTATCGATTATTCCCCAAAACAACATTACAACCAAAAAGCGAAGAACAAGAAATTGAAACGCCAACAAAAAAAGATGTCGCCAAATTTTATAACGTACAAACCGATAATTTTTTAAAGGTTTACGGAAAAGTCATTCAGGCCTTCCGAACCAAAAATGTAAACACCCTACTTGATTATCAGATTAACGCCATAGGCCTTATGCCTGGCATAAAAGCACTCGACGCGGGTTGTGGGGTGTGCGGACCTGCCGTTTACTTTGCCCAACACAGCAAATCCACCATCGAAGCCATCACCATTTCTTCCGTTCAGGTTGAAAAGGCAAAGAAAAACATTGAGGAAGCGAATGTGGCGGATAAAGTTAAAGTTACAGAAGGCGATTACCATTCGTTGGAAAAATACTACCCGGCCAATTCATTTGATTGTATTTATTTTCTCGAATCATTTGGGCACGCACACAATCATTTAAAAGTGTTGGATTCGGCCTGGAATGTTTTAAAACCCGGTGGAATGATTTACATAAAAGATCTCTTTCGCAAAATAGCCACAAAGCCAGGCATGGAAGCGGGCATCGAAAAAGAAATACAGAACATCAACAATGCCTATCATTACAATGTGCCTGAGCTTAATTCCATTTTGGATTTTGTGCGTGGCAAAGGGTACATTCTTTCCTCTCTAAAAACCATCGACATTCCACTTGAGGAATTTGAAAACCTCACCATTAGTAACGATTTTCAGGAACTTACCGGAATTAATAAAATTGAAAATTTACGTGAATATGTTTTTCCGGTAGATTTTTTTGAGCTTAAAATAATTAAACCAAACATTGATATAGGTTTTGGAAACAGCAGGTACTTTTTGCAGAATATGTATTTTATGCAAATGGAAAACTGGAAGGAAAGAGAACTTTAATTTTATCTCAAACGCTTAACAATACCGGGAAATTTAAAAAATGAAATTAAATCCGCAGGAACTCAGCTACTATAATAGCAGCAGGTCGGAATCGGCTCATGGTATGGCTTGCTGGTCGCCGGTAAAGAATCTCTTTGTTGGAATGCGTGGAAAAATAATGACCTGCTGCTATAACAAATCTTACGTTTTGGGTGACTACCCAGGAGAGAACCTCAAGGACATTTGGTTTGGGGAAAAACGAAATAACCTTATTTCTAAACTAAAAGAAAATGATTTTTCGCACGGTTGTCAGGGTTGTTTGGAAGGAATAAAAGCAGGTAATATCAACGGACTCACCTCTCGTAAATTCGACCATTTGCCCTTAAACGCCAAAGGTTATCCCACCCGCATGGATTTTGAACTTTCAAATGAGTGTAATCTTGAATGCGTGATGTGCCGTGGCGAATTTTAATCTGCTATCCGTCGCAACGTTGAGAAACTTCCACCTATTGATTCACCTTACGGCTCCGAATTTTTGAAAGAGCTCGAAGAATTTATTCCCCATTTAACTGCCTGTCATTTTTTAGGTGGAGAACCCTTTATGATACCCATCTATCAGGACATTTGGGAAATGATGATCCGAATAAATCCTTCTATCCGGATTTCGGTTGTAACAAATGCAACACTCTTAAGTGACCGTATTAAACGGATTATTGAACCTCTCAACATCGACATTATTGTTTCAATTGATTCAG
>JADZFJ010000368.1 GCA_020849935.1 Crocinitomix sp.
ACCAGCCGATTTATATCTACAGGTGAAACCTCCAATGACGCACAAAATCGTTTTTACGCACCTCTGGCATACATCGATCCTTATGGCGCCGAAACTCAAGTCCGCTATTACAAAGACTATTTTTTGTTCATCGAAGAAACCATTGACGCCTTGGGAAATATTTCTGGCGTTGAAAAATTTAATTTCAGAACCCTTTCACCACAAAAAATGCGCGACATCAATGGCAATTTTTCAGAAGCCATCAGTGATGAACTTGGCATGGTAAAAGCAATCGCAATTTTAGGAAAAGGCTTCGAAGCAGATCAGCTCGATGAATTCAGTGAAGTCACTTCCATTGAAGAGGTTCAACTCAAAAATGATTTTTTCAACGCAGCTAATTCAGAAATTTTAGTCGTAAAAAGCAAAGCCCTATTGAAAGGTGCTAGTACTTGTTTTGTGTATGATTTTGAAAATTACACCAATCACAGAAAACCTGCGGTAATCGCTTCTATTACCCGTGAGGAACATTTTACACAAAATCCAGATTCATCAGTACAAATCGGTTTTGAATATACTGGTGGATTAGGCGAAGTCATTATGCAAAAAGCTCAAGCCGAGCCTGGAATCGCAAAACGCGTAACCATTGATGATAATAACACCCTCTTCATCGAAGAAGTTAATACCGCATTAAAAAATGAACTCCGATGGATTGGTAATGGCAGAACGATTGTAAATAATAAAGGAAATGCCGTAAAACAATTCGAACCTTTCTTTTCTGTAACGTGGCAATTTGAAGCGCATAAAGAACTCGTTGAAACAGGAGTAACACCTATCATGTATTACGATGCGGCTGGTCGTTTGGTAAAAACCGAATTGCCCAACGGTACGTTCTCCAAAGTTGTTTTTGATGCATGGAAACAAAGTATGTTTGATCCGAATGATACGGTCGAAGACAGCGAATGGTATAAAAGAAGAACAGATCCGCGATGGCATGATTTTATAAATGACACCTTTGAACAGCAAGCTGCTGTCAAAGCGTTTGAACACCGAAATACGCCAAGTGTCATGCATTTAGATTCGTTGGGTAGGCCTGTGTTAGCTGTTGAACACAATAAAAAATTAGCAGCTGATGAATTCTATCTTACAAAAGTAAAACTAGACACAGAAGGAAATTTACGATCTGTCACTGACGCACGTGGTAATGTCGTGATGAACTACAAATACGACATGCTTGGGAATATGGTGTATCAAAAAAGTATGGACGCCGGTCAGCGTTGGCTTTTGATTAACATCGCAGGAAATCCTTTGCGAACTTGGGACGAACGTAACCATGAATTTCAATATTTTTATGACATTGCCCATCGACCTACGCACAGCATGGTGTTGGGAGGCGATCAAAAAGATCAAAACGGATTGCCAGTTCCTTTAAACCATATTTTCGACAGAATCATGTATGGTGAAAATGTCAACATCGAAGGAAAAACAGACAAGGAACTTAATTTGCGCGGTCAAGTTTACCGCCACTATGACACAGGCGGACGCATAGAAACTCCTGGTTACGATTTTAAAGGTCAACCGCTTTCAACTACCCGAAAATTATTCAAAAAATACAAGGAAGTGGCCAATTGGCGCGATGAAAACCTTGAGATCGACCTTGAACTAGAAGGATTTACTTTTTTTTCAAAAACAGATGCACTAGGAAGAATTACCGAACAAATTGCACCAGATTCAAGCGTAATTTTCCCTGAATACAATAAAACAGGATTATTGAGAAGCGAAAAAATGCTTCATTCAGACACCAGAGAATCAAAATCTTATCTCAAAAATATTGATTACAACGAAAAAGGTCAACGCAACTTTATTACCTATGGCAATAATGTCAAAACTAAGTTTGAATATGACAAAGAAACCTTTCAATTAAGAAGTTTAAAAACAAATCGGGGCAATCAGCTTTTACAGGATTTATCCTACACGTATGATCCTGTTGGAAATATCACACACATCAAAGATGCCGCCAACGATTCGGAGTTTTTCAGGAATCAGGTGATTGATCCTGTAAATACATACAGCTACGATGCACTTTACCGTTTGATAGAAGCTACTGGTCGCGAAAACAATGCCGCCTTAAATTTTGGGAACTGTGACAATTGGAATGACCAACCATTTATGAAGTATGTCAGCCGGAGCAACCCAATGATGATTCGAAAATATACGCAACGTTATCAATATGATGTTGTTGGGAATATCTTGGAGATGAAACACTTGGCAGTAGGAGGAAATTGGACCCGTAATTATTCCTACGAAACCACCAGCAACCGCTTAAAAGGAACACAGATTGGCAATAATCAAAATCCTGCCAATTACACCAACTACCGACATCATTCAAAACACGGATATATGGAGGAGTTACCCCATTTGGAGAAAATAGGTTGGAATTTCAAAGAAGAGGTGGTGTTGACAAGTAGACAAAACTGCATCGAAGCTGGCAACAGTCCGTCCACTACCTATTACCAATATGATGGCAGCGGGCAACGAATTCGAAAAATTACAGAAAACCAAGCAAGTAGAAAAAATCAAGCCACCAAAAAGGACGAACGGATTTATATTGCAGGCTATGAAGTGTATAAAAAACACAGCGGTAACGACCAAGGATTAGTGCGAATCAGTTTAAGTTTAATGGATGAAGGACATCGTTTTGTCACCATTGAAACTCGTTATGGAACGAATGATGGAAGTGAAAAACACTTGGTACGCTATCAATTGCACAACCATTTAGGTTCCGCTTCTCTTGAATTAGATGATTCCCCTCAACCAAAAGTAATTTCATACGAAGAATATCATCCGTATGGCACAACAGCCTATCAAGCCAAAAACGCCACCATTAAAGCCAGCGCCAAACGCTACCGCTACACCGGTATGGAGCGAGATGAAGAAACCGGATTGGAATACCACAGCGCACGTTATTATTTACCTTGGTTGGGGAGGTGGTTGAGTAGCGATCCGATTGGGATTGAGGGGGGGATTAATTTATACGGATATACCCATACAAATCCGGTTAAATTCACGGATGTAAATGGAAAACAACCACAGGAACAAATTACTCCGCAGAACCTTCTATTAGCTGCTTCGGCGCTACAACGAGCCGCACAAATCTGGGGTTCGGCAAGAGTGATTTATGGGGCAGGAGTTTCTGTTGGACTGTCTACAGAAGCTAGATCTGCTTTAGGAACAAGGACAGCAGTGTCACCATCAGCCGCAACAATAGCTAATGTGCTTTTTCTTACTGCATCACTAATGACTGCAACGTTGGATGTACTTGCCGTTCAAGTGCAGAGATCTAGGAACATCGTCCAATATGGAAACGTTTATGGTAAGCCTAGCGAGCAAATCGAACGAGAACGAAAAGAAAGTCAAATGCGTCAGCCATTTCAAAGACCTGTAGAAAAACCAGCACGTAAAGAAGGTGAAGATCCAAGAGAAATTTTACTAGGAAGAATATATGTAACATATACGCGGTTCAATTCGTTAACAGGGCTCACGTATTCAGGAAGAACGAGTATGGTTATTGATTTGAACAAGCCTTGGCGGCCTCAGGCGTTAATCGCAGTAGCGACACGAGATAGAAGACATCATATTGACGAAAGAGATGAACCAACAGCAGCTGGATTTGAACCAGCTGTACTTGAAGATATGGCGGCAGGTTATGCCGTGGAGTATAGCGATCGTTACAAAGACTTTGCCTATGTCGCGATTCGTGGAAGGGAACAACAGCTCATCGATTTCATTGGATACAACGAAGCAGTGGTAACTGGTAGTGAAGCCATAGATGATTTTAGAGGTGGTGCATGGAGTGACACCGATCCAGGTCCGCGCCTCACAGAAAATGACATTCGAGGTGTGAAAAGAGATAATTGGGCTGGTCGAATATTCCATGAGGCCTCTGATTTGGCCTTTGGACCCCTCGCACCTTATAGTGGAGATTTGACTCTCGAAATGTCTAGAAGGTTAATAGACTATTTCTCGCATAAATATGAGTAATCCCGAAAATTAATTATTAAATTATCAAACAAAAAAGCAATGGCATTAAAAATTGGCACATATCTTCAAATCTCATTAAACGATGGGTCGTACGCATACGGTAGAGTTTTATGGGAACCATATATTGCATTCTACAGTCTAAGAACGGAGGAACCATCTTCAGATTTGGAAGTGATTGATTCAAGTCCGGTGTTATTTAAGCTGGCAGTGCGCATACCTAGTAATATGCAGTGGGTAAATATAGGACACAGAGAATTATCAGTGGAGCTAAGAAAACCTGTTGTTCAATTTATGCAAAGTATTGCGGATTTTAGAAAATGTATCGTGTTTGATTCTGCGGGAGAAGAAAGGTCGGTCACACCTGAAGAATGTGTTGGGTTGGAAAGAGCGGCGGTTTGGGACCTTCAACATATTGAAAAGCGTATATTGGACACCTTTGAAGGTCGACCAAATTTGAGTGAAATGAGTTCGAGAGTTCGCTTGAAGTAAGTTGTTGTAAATAAACTGATTTAGTTTACATTGCCTTTAGCACTTTGAGGAGCCGACCTGCTCCTTTTATATCCATTCCTGCTATCGTGTGATTGCATCACATTGCAATGAAAAAGAGAACAAGAAATGTTAAAATAAAAAACTTATAAAAACATGCAAAAAAACAAACTATCAAAAGCCTCATCCTAGACACCAACACAAAAAAGGAATCTAAACCGTCAAATAGAAACCAGCGAAAATTTTGCAAAATGGCCCGATTTATTGGGCTGGTTCTCAACTCGCTACTAGGTGAATTCCAACTTCGCTTCGATGAAAGTCAATGGAAGAATTATTACAAACACCAAAAGCCAGTTGCTTTTTTCAACGAAGTTGAGAAGAACATCATTATAAAAAAAATGTAAAAAATTAAAAAGAAAATAACATTAAACCAAAAGAACAACCAATTCAAAATAGAAAACTATGGAAAATAAAATAAGTGGAAAACTCCTCAACGAATGGAACCGAGGAATTTCAGAGATCTTTGTAAAGCTTTCGCAGATCACAGGCCCAGGGAAAACGCAACCGCTTTTAGCTGGTAAAACAGATTGTAATGGCGAATTTTCGTTGGTTTATCCTGCCCTGCCAACCAAAGAATTTTGTGGGGTCGCAATTTTTGAATTGGTATTCCGAAAAAATGCCAAATCAGCTTTAAACGAAGTGCGTTATGAGTTAACCGATCAACAATTGTTATCGCCAATTTTAGCAAACGCCCTACAAAAAATTTGGGAAGGAAGTGAGTGGAATTGGTACTCGGCTGTCATTTCTGGATTGGTTGCTGAAACCGACCTCGAACACAAAGACACCATTGGCTGGTTGCATAAAAAAACTGGAATCGGAATTCCTCACCTAGAGGCATGGATAAAGGCAAAAAAAACGTGCATTGCGATGAACATTCCAGCACATTATTTATATGCCTTTTTGCGAATGGGAATTCAGTTGGAGGATAAAAATGAGTTGGCAAATCGTTCATTGACTGAGTTAGAAGAAGTTTTAGTAAAAAGTGTAGAAAACTTTACAATCAACGATTACAAAACAGATTGGGGAGCCTTTGTGAAAATACACACAGCCATCAAACAACAATCCGATCAAACAAAAGTTCAAGAAACTTTAACCAAACCTTTTGCTTTTGAAACTCCTTTGAAAGACTTGCTCCAAGTGGCATCCCTCAGTGTAATCGAACAAAATAAAATTGGGACTTATCTTACGCAAAAAGAATTTTCAATCAATTTTTGGCAAGACCTTGAAAAAGAATTGGGGCTCACCGTTGCCAAGGTAGAAAAGGTGAAAGAAACCTTGTTAATCCATGATGTCCTAAGAGGCAATTCTTCCTTAACAAAAACCCTCATTACCACCGGAAGCAAAGCCATGGCAAGTTATTCCAGCGCGCAATGGATTAAATTAATGACTACACAAAAAAGTTTTATTGAGCAATTTCCAGGCAATACCAGCATCGAAAAAAGGGATTTTTACCTCAACAGCATTTATGTAAAACTAGAACAGGCTCATCCGATGCCGTTTTTTGTGGCGCGGTTAGCAGAAAATAAATCGTTCCCAAATCAATCAAAAGTATTGACTTTCTTGACCAAAAATCCAACATTTGAATTTGGTAAACAAAGTGTTAAAAAATACATTGCTAAAAATAAACAAGCCCTCAAAGACATTGCAGTTGCCGATCAAAATGCTTTGATAAGCACCTTAATTTTAACGCAAGTACAATACCTATCGGCCTTACCCGGTGAAAATTTTAAAGCCGTGAATATCCTTCAGTCAATGAAATTTAATTCAATGACTGCAATTCTTGACCAAGGAAGCACATTTTTACCTGCGTATACTGCCCTTGGCGGCTCAGAAAAGGGAGCAGAAACCTTGATAGATAGCGTAAAAACGATCGCTGATTACATGGTTCAATCCCAAGCAGGTCTCCAAGATTTAAAAAATTTACCTTTGGTTTTGCAAAATGAAACTGCAAAAGATGTAGTGGCTGATCCCGAATTGAAAAATCTTTTTGGATCACAAGACAACTGCAATTGCCAACATTGTCGCTCGATTTATAGCCCTGCGGCTTATCTTGCGGATGCTTTGCATTTCCTTGAAAAAGAGCATCTTTTAGCACCAATACCAGGCATTCGTCCAGCAGGAAGCAAATCACTCTACGAATTGTTAACGAATAATAATCGTCGACCGGATATTAAAAAATTATTGCTCAATTGTGAAAATGCAAATACCCCTCTTCCATACATCGACCTTGTCAACGAAGTATTGCTCAACGCCACTAACGGAGCGAACGAAATAGCAATTGATACCACCCGAACCGCTGAAGAACTAGCCGCTTATCCTGAATTTACAAATAAGGAGGCTTCGGATGAGGTTTTAACGATTTTAAAGAACGCTATTTTCCCATTTAACCTACCGTTCGATTATCATCAAACGGTTGCAAAAGCATGGTGGAACCATTTGGGGACTTCCCCTATCGAAATTCACACCATTGTGCAGCCAAATGAAAATGAGGTTTCACTATTATGTCAAAAACAATTTGGATTTAGTAAGGTCGAATGGAAACTCATAACTAGCTACAATAAAGAAATTGATGCAGAAGGACGAACGATTGTAATCCCTGAAGTGAACCTTTGGGGAGGTAATCTTCCGAAATCTGGAAAAGGCAATGTAACCGATTGGCTCGATAAAACAGGTCTTACTTTGGAAGAATTTACAGAAGTGGTGGACACTCAATTTGTTCAAACAGTAAATGCGCCACAAATTTTTTATTTTATCGAACAAACAGATGGAATCAACAAGAAAATCTGTAGTCTAGAAGATGCTGAATTTGCATGGTATTCATCCACAAATAGCCGTAAACCAAAACGACGAGATATTGATGAGGTTCAACGTGAACGGATTTATAAATTCATTCGTTTATGGAAAAAATTAAATTGGAAAATCGAAGAAGTGGATACGTTGATTAAAAATGTATTTAACGGAATCGTAGACAATGACTCCCTCAGTCAACTCTATTTTGTCACCAAATTAGCACATAAATGGAAAGCAAGTCCGCAAGACCTTTTACCAATTTGGAACAAACAAACCTCCGAGTTTCTGAACGAGCGCAGCCTTTTTTACCAATTGGCTGATTTAAATGAATATCAAGTAAATGACATCAAAGAAAATTGGGTAGAAGAAGGGTTTGGCGATCCATTTAAATCTCCAAAAAAAACATGGGAATTTATAGAAAACTTTGATGGTTTTCGCGAGGGTGGGTTTGACTATTTTCAACTCACATACCTATTGAATAAAAGCACCGAAAATGCTCCAGAGGATATTTTGAGAAAAATTCCTTCGTTGAAAGAAGAAGACGCGAAAAAACTGACGCATTCATTTATCGAACATCGTATAAAAAGTAGCCATTTAATTTTGGAAAACAATCTGGCCCCATTTATCACAAGTATATCAAACCTAGTACCTACTCGAACCCTAACTAAAGAGGAGCTCA
>JADZFJ010000369.1 GCA_020849935.1 Crocinitomix sp.
AAGATATTGCGGATACACACGATGATGACAGTCCGATTGGAGATTTGGGTTGTGGAACTTATTATTTCGTGCCTGTTGCCGGTGATGATGGTGTTGGTGACGGTGGTGCTTTTGACAATGGTGGGGTAACGTGGGATAAAAATGGAAATGATTGTTACGAATTAGGTACACCAATTGAAGTGACCTATGCATGTCCAATTGAAGCGGTGATTGAAACAAATTGTGGTGGTGATTATATCAACGGAATTGATTTTGATTTATCTGGTGGAGATGGAGCGTACGACGTTGTGAGCACAGAAGACGGTGATTTAGTGGCGGATGTTGTACCAAATGGTGGAATTGCAACAATCGAAAATTTAGAAAATGGCGATAGCTATGAAATCCTAGTTACTGACGAATCAGGTTGTACAGCAACGTTTACAGGATTCTTTGCCGCTCCAATTATTAGTCCAATTGTAATTACTCCTGCACCAGATTGTCCAGATTTAGCGAATGGGAATGTAGAAGTGAACATTATTGATGGAAGTGGAAATGGTGGTCCTTATACATTGGCATTGAATGGTGTAATTACCCCAGGCACGAATGCAGATTTGGATGGCCCAGCTGGAACCGCTGTGTTAATTATTGCAGTAGACGGAGATGGCTGTATAACAGATTCAACCATCACGATTACTTCTGCAGGACATTTTATTGATGTAGATATTTTGTCTGTGACCAACATTACTTGTTTTGGAGATAACGATGGAACTGCTTCAATTTCTGCAAATCCAGAAGATGAATTCGGTTTGGATGATGGAGAAGTGGTATCAATCACTTGGACGGATCCAACTGGAACAGATTTCCCTGGAGATGAAACGAACGATTCACGCACAGGAATGATGCCGGGAATTTGGTTGGTTACGATTGAAGATGAAGTGGGATGTATTGTTACCATCGCCATTGAAATCACCACTCCTGCTCAATTAAATCTTTTCTTAGGTACTTTAAATGAACCAACTTGTTACGATTTTTCTGATGGATCAATCGATTTATCGGTGACTGGTGGAACAGGAATTTACAGCTTTAGCTGGAAAGATCTTCCAGGAGAAACATCGGATGTATTAAATACAGTTGGTGCAGGGTCTTATTGGGGATATGTTGAAGATGAAAATGGATGTAAAGATTCGTTGCTAGTGGTAATTAATGAACCAGATTCATTGTATGCAACCTTTACCGTGAAAAATGTATTGTGTTATGGTGATAGCACTGGTTCAATCATCGTAGACGATGTATTCAACTCTGCCGGAACTGTAAGTTACTTCTGGAATTTAGGAGGGGTTGTTCCAGATCCACCATCTTACAGTAACATTGCTTCTGGTTTACCAGCAGGCACTTATTTGGTGACTATTCAGGATGAATATTGCTCTAATTTATATGAGTTTACCATTACCGAAAACAGTGAGATCACTTTCAGCGAATTTGGTTTTGATCCTGCATATTGCCGATTATACGGTTACCAAAATGGAAATGGTCAAGTTTTTGCCGCAGCGATTGGTGGTGTTCCGGATTATGACTATTTATGGACAGAGGTTGCAACGGGAGAAACTTCGATCAATTCGACTTGGGGAGGAAGAAACCCAGGATTAATTATCTGCACAGTGACAGACAACGTTGGCTGTGTTCAAACACGAACAATTGTGGTGGATTCTTTAAATCCTATCGCCGACTTTACAGTGACTTCACCTCAGTTAAATACTGATTTAATGGGAACCGAAACAGTAGAGGCACATTTTGTAAATACTTCCTTAAATTTTGCGAATCCGTTAGATCCTTTGGCTGATACCACGTTCTTCTGGAACTTTAATTATCCGAACGAAGGTTGGATTTTAAGTGAGTCTTATTTTGACGAGTTTGACAGATCATACATTGGTGAGTTTGTTTACGATGTTTGTTTGGTAGCCATCAATAAAAATGGTTGTACGGACACCACTTGTAAATTGATCACCGTATTTAAACAACCTGATTTTGTTCCTTTCAATATTTTCTCACCAAATAATGATGGAATGAATGATGCCTTTGGCTTTAATTTTGGCGCCCAAGGTGTGGCTGAATTCTCATGTGTGATTGTAGATCGTTGGGGACAAACTATTTTCGAATTCACGGATATTAATCAATCTTGGAATGGAGAAACAGAGGGTGGAAGACAATGTACAGATGGGGTGTATTTTTACAATTACGCTGTCGAATATACCAATGCAACAAAAGCTGAAGGCCAAGGAACAGTAACTCTGGTAAGAGGAGGAAAATAAAACATCCTTATAAATTATAATTCAAAAGGAGGAAACGCAAGTGACCTCCTTTTTTTGTGGTTAGTTGAGGGCAATTAACGCCTAACTTGTTGGGGAGGAGATTTGTCCAAAAAAGCTTACATTTGAGACGTCTTATGCAAGAATCCCCCTTAATATCGATTTTAATGCCTGTGCATAACGCAGGGGATTTTTTATCAGAATGCCTTGTTTCGATAGTATCACAAACCTACGCCAATTGGGAATTAATTGCTGTCAACGATTTTTCGACGGATCAGAGTTTGGCTATTTTAAAGGAATGGGAAGCAAATGATAATCGAATTTCGGTGCTTGAAAATTCTCAAAAAGGGATTATTCCTGCACTCCAATTGGCGTTTAAACGTTCTAAAGGTGATTACATTTCGCGCATGGATGCCGACGATAAAATGCCGGTCAACAAACTTGAATTATTAATGAATGCGATGCCATTGGATAAAAAAACGATTGTGACAGGGAAAGTGCAGTATTTTTCCGATTCGCCTGTTAGTGAAGGCTATGTACGTTATGAAACTTGGCTTAATTCGTTGATTGCTGCTAAAAACCATTGGCAAAATATTTATCGCGAGTGTGTCATTGCTTCGCCTAATTGGTTGGTGCACCGATCGTGTTTTGAAGATTGTTTTGGCTTTGAACAGTTGAACTATCCAGAAGATTATGACATGGTTTTTAAATGGTTTGAACATGGATTTTCAGTAATTGGCGTGCCTGAAGCGACCCATTTATGGAGAGAGCATCCAAATCGAACGTCGCGAATGGTGGAAGCTTATCAACAAAAGGCATTTTTTCAGTTAAAAACTAGGTATTTTATTCAAAATCATTGGTCGAACAAAAAATTTCAGTTGATAGGTGGGAGTGAAAAGGGTAAATTGGTGACGACTATTTTAATCGAAAATAACCTAGATTTTGATTGGTTTGACGTGAATGCCAGTAAGATTACTACCTTGATTTTGGGAAAGGAAATTCGTGATGTGGAACAGTTGGACGCAAACCTAATTTCAATTTTAACGGTTTGGCCAACGCAAGAGAAAATGCAAATAGAAATCACCCAATATTTAGCGAAAAAAGGCCTTGAATTGGGCCGAAATTGTTGGTTATTCTAATTCAAAATCGATTTTTTTAACCGAATTTCCGTTCACCTTAAAGAGGATATAATGTGGACCTCGGTAATGTTTTCTGGTAGATAAATCCTTGAATTCCAATTTTTTTTCGAATTGAATGGCTTCGTCTTTTTTAAGTTCGCTCTCTTTTAATTGAAACACTTTTTCGTTGTGGCTCCCGTTTTTTTTGTAATAACCAATGGCATATTCTAATCTGAATTTGGCAGATTCTCCTTGGTTTTTGACATGAATTGCTAATTTAGACTGTCCACCAAATGGGATTTTAGTCGCTGCAATATCTACTTGATGAATTTTTAAATTGGCGATTTTTCCAAACCCAAAAATTGACATAGCCTGTTGATTTCCCTTTTTTAATAAGGTTCGTAAGGCATGTTTTGCCACCCAATGGGTTGTTTTCGATTCATTTACCCATTTTTCACACAAATCAAGCACCAGGTTGGGATGATGTTTAGAAATGTCGTTCAAATTATTGGCAACACTCCGATAAACATAATCTTCAGGGTCGTTTCGGAGCTTTTCAAGAATGGGGATGATTGGACTTGGATCTTTTACATATTGATGTAATTTCATCGCCCAAGGTAAAAGGGGGCGACATCCTTCACTTGCCAAACGGCGGACATGGTGGTTTGGATCCTCTGCCCATTTGTAAAATTCATGAATAGTGGAGGGATTGGCTTTTAAAAACGGGCGAATGGCAAATTCGCTAGTGGAATAGGTGGTTAAAAATTTAAGTGCCTTTAACGAATTTTCGGCGTCATTTTGTCCAAACAATTCGACAAATGTGGGGAAAATGGTGCCGGTAAACCCTGTAAATTTTGGCGCGACTTTTTGTAAAATTTCGAGTTGATTGAGGTACGAATAAGGCAGAAAAGCACACAGTTGTTCAGAAACATGTTGCGTTCTTGCTTTTAACTCTTTGTTGGCCCAATCTTGATCTAAAATGGCCTTGGTAAATGCTTCTTTTTTAAACGTTGAATCAACTTCATAAACAGCGTTAGCCAAGTTTTTGATGAGGGAAGGCGAATATAAGTTTTTAAGTAAGTCAGCCATGTTAAAGTTGTGAAATCCATTCAAAATAATCGGATGGAAGGGTTGTTTTTATTAGTGAATTTGGTTTGTTTTTAAAAATTCCATAAACTGCCGATCCTGTTCCTGTCATGCTTGCATAAATTGCACCGTTTTGATATAATTGGTCTTTAAGAGCTGCAATTTCAGGATGGTTTGGGAAGATGGTGTTTTCAAAATCATTGCCAATATTGTCTTTCCAAGATTCGATGGGAGCTTGAATTTTATTCACCAAAGAAATAGTGGATGAATTAAACCCAATTCCACTGAAAGCTTCTTTGGTACTGATGTGAATGCCTGGGTGAATGAGTTGGATGAAGTAGGAAGAAAGATCCAACTGAATTTCTGAATGAATTTCACCCTTTCCTTGCACAAATAAGGGTTTATTTTTGACGAAAAAAGAACAATCACTTC
>JADZFJ010000370.1 GCA_020849935.1 Crocinitomix sp.
AAAAATAAAATGGGTGTTGGATTTCAAAACAAACGAAATTACGAGGATTTTGAAACAATGACTGATATCTTAAATTCGTCGTTTAAGGAGACCATTAGTTTTCATCTTGGTTTGGGAATTAGGTTTTAACCAAAAAATCAAAATTATAAATAAGTTTTCTACCTAGGTATCCAACTCATTTTGTACCCCCTAAAATATTCTCTACCCTAAAATCAACAATATCCTGAATTAGTTGGTAAGGCATTGGGTCGTTTAACGGAAACTGAACGGATCCTTTGCCTTGTTTGTAGTTTTTTAAACGATCGGCAAAAGCACTGTGTCCGGTGGGTGTGGCGTAAAAACCAATGTGATTTTTATAGCCCGCAAAATACACCAAAGGTTTCCCATTTAATTTGTACGCGGGCATTTGGTAAGCAAAGGTTTCTACTATTTTTGGGTTTGTTTTAGTAATTAATTCCCTGAATTCGTGCATAATCTCTTGCACTTCGAGTGGGAATTTATGAATGTAAGCTTCTACTTCTTGCATTTTTAAACGGTTGAATTGAAAATTAAAAGTAAAAATTTTTAAAACATCATTGCGATAAAAATGCTATTTTCTTATTATGTTAAAGGAGTTACCATTACAATTGAACCTACCAGTCGCACAAGGGATTAGTTCGAAAATAATTTATTTAAATGGTTCTCATGAATTCGCACAAGGGATTGACGAGGAAATCCTTTTCTGATCGACCGTTTAGGGCGGGCAGAAAAGATTGGAACAAAAGCCCGACCCTGACGATCCCGACTTCAACGTCGGGATGTCTGGGATGTGCCCTAAAAAATATTATTCCTTTGGCTTATCTGGAAAAGCGGCTTTATATTCTTCGAATCGCTGCAAAACTTCGATGATAAATTTATGGGTTTCGACGCCACGACAGTAACCGTATTTTACCACAGGATCTTGATAATAGGTAGGTTTAGAAAGGTTGGTGAGCATACTGTCCACGTTGCCAGTCCAAACGGCGGGATTTAATTTGTGTTTAACGCACAAGGCACGCGCATCATCCACGTGTGGGCGACCGGCATTAAAAGAGGCCAAGGTAAATTTGATGCTTTCGGTGGTGTCAGGAATTACTTTGAGCCAGATTTGGTAATTTTTGCTGAGTTTTTTAACCCCTGCAATAATTTGATCCTCGGCAGAAGATTCGGGTGTGATGCCATACGCACGGGCTGTTGCGGGCATAAACTGAAAAATTCCAAAAGCACCTGCCCACGATTTTTTATAGGTCTCAAATTTAGATTCTTGGTAAATAATGGCTGCCACGAGACGCCAATCCCAGCCCATTTTTTCACTTTCTCTTTTAATAATATCATCGTATTGAGAAATTGCGTCACCGCTGACGGACGAGAATGGTTTAGTGGCTTTGCTCGTTGCTTGGTTATTGTCAAAATAAGTGCGGTTGACCTCGGCAATGGTGGATTCATTTTCTTTTGCTTTGAGCCAAGCATCAAACTTTTTCTTAAGTTCGGGTGAGGTTTTGCGCAAGCCAAATCCAATGGAATCTTTATTGCTTACGTGTACTTTGATATCGAGATTGGCGTAGTTTTTTAGTTCAATTTTTGCGACATTTTCTTCGGTAACGGTATAGTCTATTTCGCCTTCGCTCACCATCCGAATTAATTCGCCTGAAACCAAATCGCCTTCGGTGCCAATAATGTTCATATTCAGCCCAAAAACGGTGTTCAGTTTCATTAACTGGGTGTAATAGGTCGAATTTTTCCAAACATGGATTGTTTTGTTTTGGAGCCCTGACACGTCAGAAATCAGTGAATCTTGCAAGGCTTGTTTACTTAGTTTTTTATAATGAGCTGGTTTTCTTTGAACCAATACTTGATAAGTGTAAAGGTGAGGATTAGTGAACGTTAAGAGTTTTTTTCGTTCTTCATTAATGCTTAAATTACACGCAATTAAATCGCCAACCCCGCTATCTAAATAATGAATCATATCGTCTAAATTGTTCACCATGGTGACTTTTAAACGGAGGTGATGATCGTCCGCGAATTCTTTAATGAGGTCATATTCGTACCCCATATTTTTACCTTTATACACAAAATAAGAGGCAGGACTGTTTTCGGCAAGGATGGTGAGGGTGCTGTCTTTTTGAATTTGATCCCAATCACGAGTGACCGTTTGATTTTTTTCGGCTGTTTTTTCTTTTGCGCAGCCTACAAAAAGGAGACAAATTAAAATTAGACGTGTTATTTTTAGGATCATTCCTTGTTCAACTTTTTCTCCGTTCGTGGCAAAAAAAATGCCAAAAACAGTGTTTACTTCCTGCCAAGCTACAAATTTAGATCAACTTATTGGCGATAAAGGTTTGAGAGTTTTCAACAATGGCGGTCATAAAGTTGGCAAAATGGAAATCAATTTCGGTTTTATTTGCCTGATAAACAAGCATACTTTTGGTTAAATCATTTTCAAAATTGAGTCGCCGTGAAAATTGCCAGAGAATGATATCGATGCCTTCTTCGGTATGGTACTGAAATAGCCATTTCTGTTCTTTGAGTCGTTCAAACATAAAACAAAAATCTTCTTCTAAATGCATCAAATTTTTGTCCGTATGGTGGTAAATTGTTTGGACAAAATCCGCGTATTTTTCATCGGAAAAGTTTGCCCAATTTTTGGTGATAAAATGATCCAAGATAATATCGCTGGCAATATAGGCCACTTTTGAAATTCCTTGGTTTTGAAAGATTTTGCCCACCGATTTTATGTGGTGTGAACTATCGGTAAAATTATCAATGTATCGGTGTAATTCAATTCCTTTTAAAATATGATCGGGCAAATGGCTAAAATTCTCCAAATTTCCTTTGTAAGAATCGCCTGCAAAGTTACCAGCAATAAGGTGCGGGTGATTTTTGGCGATATAGGCGTGTCCAACAAAGTTCAAATCTTTTATTTTAAGCTTCTTGTCCAACTTTAAAGTCGGACGTGAAGTGGAATTTAATTTCAGGATAATCGTTTTGCGCCATTTGGAGCAAAAAAGGCGTTTCCGCTAAAAACACATAATTATTGTCTTTATCTTTAGCAATGTACTGTGATTTTGCTCGAATAAATTGATCCATTTTAGCAGTTTGGTCCGTGGTCATCCAACAGGCTTTAAAATACCGTTTTGGCACGAAAGCACATTTTGCGCCGTATTCGTTTTCTAAACGGTACGCAATAACCTCAAATTGTAATTGGCCCACCGTTCCAACAATTTTTCGGTTTCCCGGCTGTTGAATAAATAACTGCGCAACCCCTTCGTCTGTTAATTGTTGAATTCCTTTTTCCAATTGTTTCGATTTCATTGGATCTTTATTTTCCAATTCCATAAAAATTTCAGGCGAAAAACTTGGGATTCCTTTGTAAGAAAATAGGGCTCCTTCGGTAAGGGTGTCTCCAATTTTAAAACTTCCGGTATCATACAAACCAATTACATCACCAGGAAATGCTTCGTCAATGACACTTTTATCTTGCGCCATAAAAGAAGTTGGATTCGAAAATTTTAATTTTTTGTCTAACCGAACGTGATTGTAGAATTTATTTCGTTCAAATTTCCCAGAAACAATCCGTAGGAATGCAATTCGATCGCGGTGTTTTGGATCGAGGTTGGCGTGGATTTTAAATACAAACCCACTAAATTCTGGATTCCCAGGTTCAATAAACCCTTCGTTGGTATCACGTCCAATTGGGGAGGGTGAAATTTCCAAAAAGGCTTCGAGCAATTCTTTTACCCCAAAATTATTGATGGCACTTCCGAAAAAAACCGGCGCAACCTCACCCGATAAATACGATTCGCGGGTAAACGGATTGTAAACACCTTCCACCAAATCTAATTCTTCTCGCAAGGTTTCAGCTGGTCGTTTTCCAATTACTTCATCTACTTCGCTGCTGTTCACATCTTCAATTGAAATAATATCGGCTGAAATTTTGGTTTTATTGGCAGCAAAGAGGTTTAATTCTTTTCTGAAGATATTATAAACTCCTTGAAATGTCCCACCAATTCCAATTGGCCAAGACAAAGGGCGTACTTTTATTTTTAAGATCGATTCTAATTCGTCCAACAAATCAAACGGGTCGCGTCCTTCACGGTCCATTTTATTGATGAAAATAATTACGGGGGTGTTTCGCATGCGACACACTTCCATTAATCTTTTTGTTTGTTCCTCAACCCCGTTGGCGCAGTCAATTATTAGGATTACACTGTCAACCGCTGTTAAGGTGCGGTAGGTATCCTCAGCAAAATCTTTGTGACCGGGGGTATCCAAAATATTAATTTGTTTTCCGTCGTATTCAAATGCCATAACGGAGGTTGCAACGGAAATTCCACGTTGTTTTTCAATCTCCATGAAATCCGAGGTAGCGGTTTTTTTGATTTTATTGTTTTTAACGGCGCCCGCTGTTTGGATGGCTCCTCCAAATAAAAGCAATTTTTCCGTCAAGGTTGTTTTACCAGCATCGGGGTGAGAGATGATGGCAAAGGTTTTTCTTTTTTGTATTTCTGCACTGTTTTTCATTCCGTAGTCTATCACAATTTGTAAAACCTTTCAAAACGCAAATGAGTGATTTGATGGTTTTTTTAACCTAAAATGTTAATTAGTCTTAAAATTCCTTGATTTACATTTTTATGTCGGCACAAAAATAGGTCTTTTTTGTAGATTCATCCCCATGTTTGCAAGGAAACAAAAAAAGTCACTGCTTTTTTTGATTTCGTTTATTGGCTTTTCAACGATTAGTCTCGGTATCGGAAAGTCAGTCAGAATGGAAAAATATTCTGAATTATTGCTCGTTGATTCGGTGCGATACGAAGCGAAATTGAATTTTAGCACGTATGTGA
>JADZFJ010000371.1 GCA_020849935.1 Crocinitomix sp.
AAATGCCCCAAAAACAAGCAAGTATAGTTGAATTCGAGTTTTAGAAATACTGTTCAAAAAATAAGAAAAAATCGTATTCCAACAAGTTAAGATGATTGACAAGCCCATGAACAAAGAAAGACTCGTTGGAATTTGCAAATCGCTCCCAATCCAAAAAGAATAAGCAAGGTCTGAAAGAAAATACAAACCAATGCCAAGTGCAACCATTAACAACCAAAACAGGATTAATTTTCGGATATTTCTTTCAATCCATTGAAAGTTTTTAAGGTGCATCGCCTCAGTGAAGGAGGACCAATAAGGCAACAAGACAATATTAAAAATGATAATTAGGATATTAAAATACTTAAAAGTCACATTATAAATCGTTACATCTGTCCCCGAAAGTTGATCCATGATGATAAAATTATCCGTGGCATAAATCAAAAGTGTCGCCATTTGCATGACAAAAAAAGCTCCGTTGATGTCTTTCAAAGAAAAGGTTTTTAGATCCAGAATTCCGCCTAAATTGGGCTTTAGTTTGTTTAAAAAGGTTCGATAACTCACCCACGAAACAATGCCCCAAACCAAAAGTGGAACGGATGAAAACCACAAACAAATAAAAGTGAGTGATGGGTTTAATTCAAAAAAGCTGAAACAGATAATTCCTGCCAATAAAATTCCTTTTTGCAGAGCGGTGACAAAATAAACCGCGCTGGCATGATGAGTGGCTAACAAAACAGTTTGTAGAAAAAAAAACACATAATGCACGCAATACAGCACAAAACTTAATTCAAAGATCCAGCCTAAATTTGATGTTAAAAGTTTAAAATCGAAGATGGAAAAAAGGATGATTACACCGAAAATTACCAAGAGATAAATGACTACACTTGCTTGATAGCCACGAGAAATCCATTTTTTACTATCATTCCATTTTCCATCGGCGAAAAACTTGGTGAGTTTATTTCTGAAACTACTACTAATTCCATATTCAACCACCGAAAACCAGGTGAAAAATGAGAGAATGGTGAGCCAAATTCCGTAATCCTCTTGACCAAAAAATTGAATCGCAAAACGGACTAACAAAAAATTAAAAACAACATCGATTCCTTTAAAAAAAGTACTTCCGACGATGTTTTTTTTGAGCGCAACGGTTAATCCTCCTGCATCCTCACTACTCATTTTAATTTAGCTTTTTTCGAGTTCTCACTAAATAAATAACGAAACAAGTGGTGCAGAACAATAGAAATGCTCCCATAAGCGCCCGCTTATAAGCGCCATAACCGATTTTTTCGCCGTAGGGATTTAAATGTGAATTAACAAAATAAATCGATTTGTATTCTTGTATCGACAAGTCGATTTTAGCAATTTTTTGGGCATATAAAATGTACTTATCTTGCAGATCAATAGCGTTAACTGGTCGATTTTTACTCGCTTCACCTCCTAACATCACAAAGGTCTCGTTATCTCCCTGACTTGCATTTTCAGAATTTGCCAATAATGCTTTATTCATGTAGTTAGATAAGGTGTCAATGGCTTGCATTTCTTTCAGATAAACCTCTCGTTGAAAGTTTAACGATTTTTGACCTGCCGAAAGCAATAATTTTAATTCGTCCGAACGCTCGAGATAGGCCATAAGAGGCTTTTCCAATTTAGAAAAAATATGTTCATTTGTCGCTTGAATAGTAATCTTAAATCGATTGCTAAAAATCGGATCATTCATGCTTGCCAATTGTTCAATATCAATAACTTTCACCAAGCTTGTATCAATACTCTTGTAGATTTCATTTAAACCATAAATCTTCTCGACATAATCCGAAGCAGCAAATAATTCAAATTTCACGAGTGAACCTGCTTCTTCAGGGGTAATGTCAAACAATTGAGAAAGAATTGTGTTTTCCTGTTTACTAATCAACGCATTAAAATACGAAATATCATTTTCTAGTTGACTTTTAGCATCGACATTTAACTTCAAAATCATGCTTGACGCATATTTCCGTGGAAATAATTCTGTGCTAAAAAAACCCAACACGCCCCCCAAAATTCCAGCAATGAATAAAATCACCGCATATTTCATTGCGAAATTTAAAAATTGCCAAATCCAAGTAAAAATTGAGACCACCAACCAGCGTAAACTCTTGAATCCACGCACAAATAAGCGTTCGATGTCTTTAATAATTGGCGTAGTACTTACTTCCTCAGAAATTTCATTTTTATCCATTGCGAAAGGGTAATTTTTTAAAATTTAAATCCCTAAGTTAATTTATTTTACCATAATACAACCGATTCATTGCTGATCAACGTCAATTTTATTGTTTTGGAAATTAATCAAAAACGATTACCTTTGAATGACATGGGGATAGTTAGAAAAAGTCTTAAAAAAATAAACAAAACTATTTCACCTGGAAAATTATATTTCGGGCCTGAATACATTGTGCTTGGGGTGAATAATGTATGTAATCTGCATTGTAAAATGTGTGATGTCGGCACGGCAAACCTCGAAACTAATTTTGCGCAAAATTTAGTTGGTTCGCAACCCTTAAACATGCCCTTGGAACTTTTTAAAAAAATCGTCGATCAAACGGCAGAATTTTTCCCAAAAGCTAAAATTGGGTATGCGGTTACCGAACCATTGGTGTATCCTCATTTAAAAGAATCTTTGATCTATGCGAAAGAAAAAGGACTCTATACTTCGGTTACTACCAATGCCTTAAATTTAAAACGAAAATCACAGGATTTAATAGACGGGAAAGTGAATGAACTTTTTATCTCGATTGACGGCTTGCAAGAAACACACAATTATATTCGCGGAAACGAACAATCTTTTCAAAAAGCCATCGAAGGAATTCAACATTTGAGTACCTACGAAAATGCCCCTGAAATTTCCGTTTTTTGTGTGATTACCGAATGGAATTATACCGAATTACTGGCCTTTGCCGATTTTTTTAGTCAACTCCCAATTAAAAAACTTGGGTTTATGCACCAAAATTTTGTCACCGAAGGCTTGGCTGAAAGTCACAACGCCTTGTATGGAAATTTGTATGCGGCAACACACTCAAATGTCGAACTAACAGACATGTCAAAAATTGATTTGCCTGAGCTGCATAAAATTATTCAAACCATCAAAGGAAAAAAATACGCAACGAATATTACCTTTTCCCCTGAAATCAATGACTTGGAGACCTTAACCACCTTTTATTTAAAACCAGAACAAAAAATTGGAAAAACTTGCAACGACGTATTTTCTAACTTGATGGTCAAAACGGATGGGTCAATTATTCCTTCGCATGGCAGGTGTTACAATGTGAGTATGGGCAATCTTCATCAATCCAGTTTAAAAGAAATTTGGAATGACGCCCCTTATGCCAAATTTAGAACAGAATTGTTAAAAGCAGGCGGACTTTTTCCAGCGTGTAATCGATGTTGTAGTGCGTTTTGATGAATAAAAAGGTAAATACCATTTTGTTGAATTTTCTTCGTGGTTTTGCACCAACCGTCTTTAATTTCGTCATCACCATTCTTGGGTTTTATTATTGTGGATCAGCAAATTGGGGAGAACTTTCAGGATTAATCTTGCTCATTTTCTTTTTTAATTTCGTTGGCAATTGGGGAAATAAAGAATATTTGATTCGCGCTTTTAGCGAAAATCCGGCTCAAATAAAATCCCTTTTCCTCAACAACGTTATTGCGCGTTTGATTCT
>JADZFJ010000372.1 GCA_020849935.1 Crocinitomix sp.
CTACTAAATAAAGCCCCGGAAAGTTTAGAAAATTTGGTAGATGTTAAAACAAGAGAAATTCTTGCCTTTCTTAATGTAACCGAAGCAGATGCAGCAGCAATAAATCCTTTGTTACAAGAAATTGTATTAACGTATCAACGTACAAAAACCATCCCTGTATTCTTTGAATACAATATCGAACACGTTCTTACCAACTTAAATGAACTTGTAAATACCATATTAGGGAATGAAGACGTTAAGCTCGCATTAAGAAATGTTTTGCTTTTGCCAATTGACCCTACCGAGAATTTTGTAATAGCGAAATGCAAAGCTATTCTAAACAAACTTGATGAGCTAAAATTTGAACCGGGAGATATAAGTTCAGGAATAATTAAGATGCTTAATTCAGAAATAGAAGTATCAAAATATAATTACATTCTCAACTTTTTGGAAGTTAACTTTAATTTTCCTGCATCAAGCCTTTACGAATTGCTGCAAGAAGAACATGTTTTATCCGTAGAAATTAAAAATCTTCACATAAAACCTGAATTTGAAGAATTTGAATACCTTAAAAATTCATTAAAAATTTTCCATAAAATAAGTACCTTATTTGGTAACCTAAGTGATTTAAACGCCAGTTTTACACCAGTTTATCAACTCATCAAATCAGATCTTCAAAAACCTGAAAAAGAGCTTCTAATAGCACCTAAAGCAATTGAAACGATTAGTGTGTGCAATCATATTTTTAAATTATATCCACAACTGAATCCAAAAGAAATCTTGTTGGTATTAACTGCGAAAACTGGGGTTAACGATACAGTTCTTAAGTACGAATTCGATGATTTAAATCGTTTTTTTGAATGGGACTTGATTTTGGATGAAGCTGAAGAAATTGCCGTCTCTGATTATTCCACTGTTGAGAAACCATTAGACGGATTTTTGAAACTGCATCGATTGGTGCAGCTAATAAAAAAAGTACATCTACCTAAGGCCGTTTTGACTGTTGAAATTTTAAACAATGCCTCGCTTCAACAATTAGAGTCACAGCTAAAAACCAACTACAGTAAACAACAATGGCTGGACCAAGCAAAGAATGTTTATGGCCCTGTTCGTGAAAATCTGCGTGATGCGCTTGTGTCACATTTGCTTCATACCAATACAAAAGGCCTACGTTCGGAAGAAGATTTATACAAACATTTTTTATTAGACACGCAAATGTCGGCTTGTATGATGACTTCGCGTTTGTTGCAGGCAATTCTTTCTTTACAATTATTTGTGCAGCGTTGTTTGATGAATCTTGAACCCAATATTAAAACTTCTAATAATGAGGATTGGAAACAATGGGAATGGATGAATCGATACCGTGTTTGGGAAGCTAACCGTAAGGTTTTTGCCTACCCAGAAAACTGGATTGAGCCCGAATTACGCGATGATAAATCGCCTTTCTTTCAGGAGTTAGAATCCGAATTGATGCAAAATGAAATGACATCAGATTTAGGAGAAACAGCTTTGCGCAACTATCTTCAGAAATTAGAAGGTGTTTCCAACTTGGAAATTATGGCAATGTGTAGGGCAGGTGAAAATGAGGATGCATCAAAAGACAGCTACTATATTTTTGGCAGGACGTATGGATTACCTCAGCAACTTTATTTCCGCAAATATGTTTTATCACGCTCATGGACAGCATGGGAAAAAGTAGAAGTTGATGTGGAAGGAGATCATTTGGTACCAGTGGTTCATCAAGGAAAACTGCATTTGTTTTGGCCTATTTTTAAGGAAAAAGCCCTTAAGCAACAGCAAAAAGTGCCAACCGCTGGGGAAAAGATTGAAGAAGATCTAATGTATTGGGAAATCCAGCTCGCTTGGAGTGTATATGAAAATGGGAAATGGGGGGCGAAGAAAATTAGCAATTCATTTGTCAATCAAAATAACATTCCAAATTATAATAAAGACTTAGAATTGGTCTGGCATAAAAGCTATACTTTTTTATCGGTATCCAGTCACCCAAATTATATAGAGGTTAAGTTTTGGGGGTGGCCATGGCCATCAAACCATTTTGGCATTTCAAGCTCATCATTAAGTCGTTCTTTATTTGGTTGTTTTCATTTGATTGGTAATAACGCAGTCTCAATCGTTCCAGACACCACCCAATATTTTAATCACTATAAAAAGTTCTCAGTCGTTGGTGGATTAGAAAAACAAAGATATAGTAATAGAGATAGACTCTTTTTATTTGAAAGAAGAGTAGATGCAATTGTTTTTCAAAGCTCCACTAATCATTTACTTATTCCTGCTTATGAAGGAACTGATCCTTTAATTGATAAATTGTTAATTTATCAAGATAACCAAAATACTTTTTTGTGCAAATTAATTGATAATAAGTACAAATTTAGCTTATTCAACTACCCAATTATTCTTGCCATTAAACAAACTTACCTTTTAAACGGTTTAGAATCTATTTATTCCGCTAATTTATTTTCATCACAAGAAAATAGATTAGATGAATATAACCCTTATGCTATGAATGTCCATGTGGACGAGCCAATCAAATTGGAGATAGAATATAGGCAAAATCAGTCATACGCCCTCTACAACTGGGAACTCTTCTTCCACATCCCAATGTACATCGCGGGACAATTAAGCAAAAACAACCGATACGAAGAAGCTCAAAAATGGTATCACACCGTTTTTAATCCAACAACCAATTCTGAAGAAGAAACCGCTGCACGGTATTGGATTTTCAAGCCATTCCGAGAGACCTATGAAACAAATGCCGCAGGCAGACCGCTGAACATTGTGGAAATCTTAATGCTCCTTCAAGAAGTGGATAATTCGGAGAATCCGGATGATTATATTACCAATACAACAATTGAGGTACAACGACAAATTGAAGATTGGCGAGACAATCCATTTGAACCACATCGTATTGCCAGGGTGCGGATTGGTGCCTACATGAAAAATGTAGTGATGAAATACATTGATAACCTCATTGCTTGGGGTGATGAATTGTTTAGACAAGACACCATGGAAAGTATTACGGAAGCCACCCAAATTTACATGCTAGCGTGGGAAATTCTGGGTGGAAAACCTGAAAAAATTCCATCAACAGATTCTAAAGATTTAAGTTATGAGGAACTCCAAAAAGACGGAGGTTTAGACGAGTTTAGCAATAAATTAGTTGAGTTAGAAGAGAAAATTCAAGTCACCATTATTCGTCAGCAAGAGGCCATTGGATCGAATCGGAACGGCATTATTCCTGTTAACGCTGGTTTTGGATTTGAGGTCCAAGAACCTTGGAATAAAATTGGAACAAAGGGTACAAAAAAATGGATAGAAACTCAGAGTATTCAATTAACAAGCTTCTATTTCTGTATTCCTGAAAATGAAAAACTGGGGGGTTATTGGAGTACCGTTTCAGATCGCTTTTTCAAGCCAAGAAACTGCATGAACATTGACGGAATTGTACGGCAATTACCTTTATACCAGCCGCCTATCGATCCTGCTTTATTGGTGCGAGCAAATGCAATGGGGCTAAATCTAGCAGATGCCTTGAGCGATATGAATTCCAGTCTGCCTCACTACCGTTTCCAATTTATGCTTCAAAAAGCAATGGAATACACACAAGAAGTAAAAAGTTTATCCTCAGCCTTTTTAGGTGCCTTGCAAAGTAAAGATGCCGAAGAATTTTCGCTCTTACGTTCGCGCCACGAATTGACCATGTTGGACAACATGCGCCAAATTCGAAGAGAAAATATCCGTTTGGCAAGAGAAGCGGTCAACTCTATGGAGTTGAGTAAACAGATGACGGAGAATCGGTTGGATTATTTAAAATCTCGTGTAAAAATGACGCCTGAGGAAAAAAGGAGTTTCTATTTGAAAGAGGATAACTTTAATATTTCAATGGTTGCGCAAAGCATGCGACTTTTGGCTGCTGTAGAAGCTATACTTCCTCAATTTTATATTGGACCATTTAATTTCGGTACAGAAAATGGTGGAAATCAATTGTACCAGTCAACAATGGCGGCGGCATCAGCACTCGATATGGCCACTTATGTTAACAACCATGTAATCTCAAGCAGTTTGGAACGATCATCCATCAACCTCCGCTGGGAAGAATGGAAACACCAAGAGCAACAGACTAAAATAGATTTAAAGCGGATTGAAAAAGAATTGCTTTCGGCTGAAATTCGATTGGCCTTGGCCGAAAAAGAAGCCGAAAATCACGAATTGCAAATAGAACAAAGTCAGGAGCAATTGGATTACATGAAAAGCAAATTTACCAATGCACAGCTTTACAATTGGATGAGCACTGAACTTTCGAAACTTTACCGATCTAGTTTTGAAATGGCTTACCAACTTGCTAAAAAAGCGGAAAAAGCATGGCAGCATGAGCTAGGTATGAATGATCAATTTGTGAAATATGGTCATTGGGACAGCTTATACAAAGGGCTTTTATCCGGCGAAAAACTGATGAATGATTTAAGGCGAATGGAAACTGCCTATATGGATAAAAACGAACGAGAATACGAATTAATTAAACATGTCTCGCTTGCACAATTAGATCCTTTTGCCCTTTTAATGCTGCGAGAAACTGGCACCTGTGCATTTGAAATTCCAGAGCTTTTATACGACATGGATTATCCTGGACAATATTTTAGGAGATTAAAATCGGTGAGTATTTGTATTCCTTGTATTACCGGTCCTTACACTTCGGTGAATGCAAAATTGACATTAGAAAAAAGCCGATACAGAAAAAACACACATCTGAGTCCTGATTATTTTGATAAAATGAACGATTTTGCAAACCCAGCAGATGATAGCCGATTTGTTTATAGTCATCAGACACCACAATCCATTGCCACCAGCAACGGTCAAAACGACAGTGGTGTTTTTGAACTCAATTTCAGGGACGAACGTTATTTACCTTTTGAAGGTGA
>JADZFJ010000373.1 GCA_020849935.1 Crocinitomix sp.
AAATTGTGTTGCAATAAATTTTTTTCCGCCAATTGAGCGGGAATCAGCTTTTAGAAACGGTGTTTTAAGTTAAGCCTCATGCTTTGTTGCCATTGAGTGTCTGTTTTTACCTAAACTTTTTTAGATTTTTGGAGGTGTGAGGAATTGGCTTAATTTTATTAAAACAGAATTGTTTTATGGATTTAGCATAAATGCCCTTAAACCTTTTTATGCACTAAACCGTGGATAATTATTTAACAAAAAATACGTGTTATATATAACATTGATTAGATTTGATGTGTCTACAAATTAAACCTCTTAAGATGAACTATCTGGGAGCAACCTTAAAGAAAAAATATGATGCCGGTTGTTTGTTATTTATATTACAGGTTGTCCGCTTCGTATTCACTTTTGTTTTAAAAATATTTTCATCTGTTGTTTTGCTCCGAAGAAACTTTACCCCCTTTATTAATTCACCTAATGCATCCTAAAATGAATCTTATTTTTAATAAAAAACTCGCACAAGGATATAGCAGTAAATCTCAAATAGCAAGGGTGTTAACCGAAAATTGGGTTAAAGAAAATTCATATTGTCCTTGTTGTGGTGAAATTCCATTAAATGAATTTGAGAACAACAGACCAGTAGCAGATTTTTATTGCAAAAAGTGCAATGAAGAATTTGAATTAAAAAGCAAGAGTGGAAAGTTTTCAAATACAATAAATGACGGAGCTTATTCTACAATGATTGAAAGGATAAATTCAAATCAAAACCCCAATTTTTTCTTTTTAACGTATTCAAAAATATTGGCTGTAGAGAATTTTCTCATTATCCCGAAACAGTTTTTTACTACTGAAATAATTGTAAAAAGGAATCCACTTTCAGTTACTGCAAGGCGAGCAGGTTGGGTTGGTTGTAATATTGATATTTCCAATGTTGCCGAGGCTGGCAAGGTTTTTTTAGTAAAAGATTCTAAATTAATTGACAAAAAAATTGTAGAGACCTCGTTTAATAAAACATTGTTTTTGAGAGAAAAATCAAGTGAGTCCAAAGGCTGGATTTTAGATTTAATGACTTGTGTTGATTTAATTGAAAAAGAAACATTTTCGTTAGAGGATGTCTATAAATTTGAAGATAAACTCAGGTTGAAATACCCAAACAATAATTTCATCAAAGATAAAATAAGGCAACAACTTCAAGTATTACGAGATAAAGGCATTATTGAATTTGTGAGTAGAGGTAACTATAAAAAAATGAAATATGGAAACATTTAAAATCGAAGTTCAAGAATTTTTATCACGAGTAATAGAGGTTGAAGCAGAGTCCAGAGATGAAGCTATTTCAAAAATCAATCTTCAGTATGAAAAAACTGAGATAGTTTTAGATTATAATGATTTTGTTGAGGTAAATTTTTTAGATGTTAATTCTCAAAGTCTAAATGATGAAAAGGATACATTGATTAAGGGTATTGTTGATTCTATGTATGAGGAGGAAAGAAGGCATTTTGAAGAATTTGATGCAACGCCTGAAAATCACATTTATTTAAAAATAAAGCGATTAAAAGAACTAATCAATGGATAACAATCAAAATTCTGATTTCATTTTATACACTTCGCAAGATGGAGAAGTAAGAGTAGATGTATTTGTAAATAATGAAACCGTTTGGCTCACTCAAAAGGCAATGCAGGAATTGTTTGATAGGTCAAAATCTACTGTAAGTGAGCATATTAGTAATATATTTAAGGAAGGAGAGTTGGAAGAAATTCAAGTTGTTCGGAAATTCCGAACAACTGCCGATGATGGAAAAGAATATGAGGTTTCCTATTACAATCTTGATGTAATAATATCAATTGGCTACAGAATCAAATCTCAAAGAGGCACACAATTTCGTATTTGGGCTACAAAAACATTAAAAGAGTTTATCATCAAGGGATTTGTTTTAGATGATAAAAGATTGAAACAAGGAGGTCAAGTCTTTGGTAAAGATTATTTCGATGAATTACTTGAAAGAATTCGGGAAATTCGTGCCTCAGAAAGAAGATTCTACCAAAAAATAACTGACATTTATTCTCAATGTAGTATAAATTACGACGTTAACTCAAACTTGACCTTAAATTTCTATAAAACAGTTCAAAATAAACTTCATTGGGCAATTACTGGAAATACGGCAGCAGAAATTATTGATAAAAGGGCCAATGCACAAAACCCGAATATGGGATTGACTTCTTGGAAGAATTCATCCGTATTGATTGGGCCGATTTGGATTTGTTTGGCCACGTAAACAACGTGGTGTTTTTTAAATACATTCAATCAGCCCGCGTAAACTATTGCGAATTAATAGGCTTAACATCTTTAGACGAAGCCGACAAACTCAGTTTTATGGTTGCTTCGAGCCAATGCCAGTTTAAAAAAACCTTGCATTATCCCGGTAACATTGTGGTACACACCCGTGTGGACTGGGTAAAAAAACACCAGTTTGCAATTGTGTTACCGCCTCGAAAAAAACGGAGAATTGATTGCCGAAGCGCAGGATGTGCTGGTGGTGTTTGACCACCGTCAAAAAACCAAGACCTTGATTTCGGAGGAATTGCGAAAGAGGATAGAAGAGCGGGAGCAAAGGCCTTTGTGACTTAGCACAAAATTAGTTTACCTAAATATTTTAGATTTTTGGAGGTGTGGTTTTTTGGCTGTACATTTAATTTATTAAACCTGAATAACAATAAGTGCAATTATTTACAAACGCTTACAACTACTTACAAATGGAAAAGATGCGCTTAGCCAGTAGTTACCTGCAATGCTATGACCGACACGAACGAAATAACTGACAACAAATAATAAAATCAAAATATGGGATTTACTAAAGCATTATTCTATCCGACAATTGACATCAGAAACGAAGACT
>JADZFJ010000374.1 GCA_020849935.1 Crocinitomix sp.
TTTGATGGCTTGTAAGGTTGCTTTGGTGGAGTAATATCCCGAAATGGTTTTCAGCTTATTGCGTTTAACAAATTCTTGATTAAAAAACGGAGGATCTCCAAATGTTTTACCCTCAGACATGTCAATCATTTGTCCCGAGACATTGAATGCGGTAATAAAAATCCAAAAACTAACCCATCGAAACATAGGTGCAAAAAAAGATAAATTTATTTGAACCTTTCCTGATCTTATTTTTTTTAATTCACATAAGAATGGTTAAAACTGCCTAAATTCAACTCAAAAACATTGAAATTATGTATATTTGATATTTTTGTTGCTATGAAAATGAAACTTATATTAATTGCAGTTCTCACGCTTGTTTTCTTTGGAAAAGTTAATGGAGCGGAAATAGAAAAAAAGTATAAAACTGAAAATGTTTTTATAATTGTCATGGATGGTCCTCGTTATTCTGAAACTTGGGGAGATTCGACACATAAATTAATTCCACACATGGCCAATGACTTGGCATCTTATGGGGTGATTTATGAAGGTTTTCGAGCAAATGGTCCAACCTATACAAATTCTGGACACACGGCCTTAACCACGGGAGTTTATCAGCAAATTAGTAATGTAGGAACAGAATATCCAAAAAACCCCTCCATTTTTCAATATTGGTTAAAAGCAACTGGAAAACCACGAACAGCTGCCTATGTGATTTCAAGCAAGGACAAACTTTCTATCCTTACGGATTGTAAAAACAAAAAATGGAAAGGACAATATCGCCCTTATTCAGATTGTGGCATTAACGGACTCGAAACGGGTTATCGCATGGATGATGTCACCTATAATAGAAGCGTAGAAATTGCGAAAACTGATAAACCTAATTTAGTATTAATCAATTTTCGATTGGTAGATTCGTGGGGACATGCTGGAAATTGGGAAAATTATTTGTCATCCATTACCTTAATTGATTCATACATCTATAATTTCTTTAAATTTTTACAAACAGAAGAAAATTACAAAGACAAAACCACCATTTTTGTCACTAACGATCATGGCCGTCATTTAGATGGTGTGAAGGATGGATTTATTTCGCATGGCGATAATTGTGAAGGTTGCAGACGAATTAATTGTTTTGCCTATGGCCCCGATTTCAAAAAAGGGGTGATTATGAATACACCACGTGAATTGGTGGATATTCCTGCAACAATTGCTGAATTATTAGGATTTACGATGGAACGATGTGATGGTCAGGTAATGACAGAATTGTTTCTCAACCAATAATTACTCTTCAATATAAACCCGTTGAACGCGGGTAGAAATAGTGCTGATAATTTCGTAAGGGATTGTGTTTAAGATCCTGCTCATTTCAAACACGGAATTTTTTGTGCTAAAAATGGACACTTCTGTCTCGGTTGGATAAAAATCTTCGCCAAGTTCCACCATACACATATCCATACAAATATTTCCGATGATCGGATATGTTTTATCCTGAACAACCACCGACCAATTGCCATTCCCTAGACTTCTGCGAAGTCCATCTGCATATCCCACAGGGATTATTCCAATATAAGTTGTTTTTTCAGCTTTGTAATTGCGTGCGTAACCGACACTTTCTCCAGGTTCAATTTTTCGAATCTGCGAAAATTGAGTCCTTAATTCCAATACATTTTCCAGACCTAAAATTGGGAGATTACTTTCTAATAAACCAAACAACCCAATCCCTAATCGCACCATGTCAAATTGTGCTTCGGGATAATGGTAAGCCCCTGCCGAATTGGAAATATGTCGTTTAAATGAATAGCCAATTTCTTGTTGGATGAAATTTGTCATGGATTTAAATTGATCCAATTGACGATCGGTATAAGCTTTTTGATTTAATTCGTCCGCCACTGAAAAATGTGAGAAAACGGTGCGCACATAAACTTCAGGTTGTGTTGTTAATTGGGCAATTAAATCTGGTAATTCGGCTTGTCTAAATCCAAGTCGGTTCATACCCGTGTCAAGTTTTAGATGAATTGGGAAATGCGTTTTTTGGCGCAAAATTAACTGATGAATAAATTGATCTAATAAGTTGGATGAATAAATACTTGGCTCTAAATCGTAATCAATTAAATCGTCAAAAGCCGCTGGTTCGGGGTTCATAACTAAGATCGGTAAGGTAATTCCTCCTTTTCGCAGGACCACACCTTCATCGGCATACGCAACGCCAAAATAAGCAACATTTTCTTGCGCTAAAAATTTAGCCACTTCTAAAATTCCTCCCCCATAAGATTGCGCCTTCACCATCGCCAAAACGCCAGTTTTTTCTGACAATTTTGAGCGAAATAAATTCAGGTTGCGCCGCATCACTCCTAGGTTAACAAGCAATTGGGTGATGTGTTTGCGCTCCAAATAATGTGTCACCACTTCCTCAAGTTTTGAGTTTCTTGAGCCAGTAAATAAAATACATGTGTTTTTTAACTCCAACGGATCTTTCGCAAAAGCTTTCACCGAAGGGTATGTTTTAGTGACAAGTTGAAATTTGTTTCCAATAGTATCATTTCCAAAATAAACGATCAAATTGACAGCAGTTTGCTGCACTAATTTGGTCAAGGTGTTGAGAATACTGTTTTCTGGCGTGATGCCATTTGGATCTTCAGCGATAAATACAGCCGTTTCCAAACCTTCTTGATTTAGAAATAAATAGTGAAGTCCAATTTCAAGTGATTTTTGATCGAGGTTATAAACATCATTAATCAAGATATTTCCATTTTTCCCAATCATTTTTTCTAAACGCATAGAAATAGCTGGCAGTCGAATGATTTGGGCAGTAATTTCTTCATCGGTTACACCAAGCGCTTGTGCGGTTAAAATAACCATGGCACTATTGGCAACAGCGGCAAA
>JADZFJ010000375.1 GCA_020849935.1 Crocinitomix sp.
GATTGCCAAAAAGGAATTTACTATTCAAAAGAAGATCGTGTAAAATTGTGGAAAGGTGCTACGATTAATGAACCTGGCCGAATATTTTACTCGGACAGTTTGCTCTACAATCAAAAAACAGATATTGGCGAAGGTTTTTATAATGTCATGATGTATGATTCGACGGAAAAAGTTAAATTTTTCTCCGATTACATGTTAAAAAAGCCAAACAATGAAGAGGTTATTCTGAAAAAAAATGCGCGGATTTACCAATTTACTGAGGTTGACACCTTGTATTTGAGTGGTGATACAATCTCGTATTTTTTAGACACCTTAACCGATCTAAAATTATCGATCTTAGAAAACAACGTTGAAATCATTAAGGGCGAACTATTTATTCGATGCGATTCGGCATATTTTAGTGAAAAAGATTCTATCTTAAAATTACATCAAGAACCAATCATCTGGAATACCACCAGTCAACTTACAGCCGATTCTGTTTTGACCACCTATTACGACAATGAATTTCACAAAATGACCATGTATTATAATGCCATGATTGTGACCGAACATCCATCCGACTCGGTGCATTACGACCAACTCAAAGGGAAATTCATGACGGCGACGTTAGATTCAAGTAAGATAAGTAAGGTCCACATCGAACAAAATGCACAGACCCTTTATTATCCCGAAGAAACCCAAAAAGACAGCCTTGGAAATGAAACTAAAAACCTTTCGGGCATGAATCGGATTGATTGCAATGAAATTTTTATCCGCTTCAAAAGTGGTGAAATTCAAACGATTTCATTTCTTGAACAACCCACTTGTATTTTTTATCCCATCGATCAAATTCCTGAAAAGGAACTATTTTTTAAAGGATTTACTTGGCAAATTAATCGCAAGCCGATTCGTCCATTACCCGAATAAGTGTATATTTACTAGCTAGAAGTAAGGCTAAAAAAACATAATAACATCCATTGTGGGACTCGACTTGGAACTTTTTTCAATTTCAAACAAAGCCAAATTTGTCCTTGACAAAGCAAAATTGAAAGTAGATTATGCGAACGATTTTGACAAAATTCAAGACACTGACAATTTGGAATTACATTTAAAAATGGTTCAAGCAAACCCTGACGGAACTCTAGAATATATCCTAAAAGAACTTATTGAAGACTCAAAAATAGTTTTATCACATTATCCAGACAACAAAACAAACAAGTATCAATTTCATAGTGCAACTCGTGGATATGAAACTTTGAATTATCTATTGAGCGAATACTTAAAAGACATTGAAATTCGCACAGAAAACGAGAAAATATTTTATGAAGGAACAGACATTTTCCAAACTCAGTTTCCACGTTTCAAATATTTCGACAATTTGAAAACAGTTGAAATTTCTAATTTATTACAACCAATAGACTTTTCAGATATTGTAAAATTCTACGACTATCAAAAAATGGAAACTGCCGTTTATAAATGTACAAGACCTGAAAACTTAGAGTATTTGAAAACTGAGTTTGAAGATCTAAAAATATTTTTTAGTGAAGCAACCAAATTGGACGCTTTTATTGTGATTAAAGTAAGTTGACGAGTTAAGACAAATGCCAAGCCGCCAAGATTGTATTGTCAAAAGAGTGGCTGAAGGAATTCTATTGAACTTTTTTGCTATATTTGAACCTAGGTATTTCTTTTGAAGTTCGGTGCTAGAAATCATCACCTTCGGCAATATCCAACAGCTAGAAGTCCATTGAAGATATGAAACAAAAATTAATCGGCATTTTAACCATTGCAAGTTATGTTTTATTAATCGTACTTGCCATCAGTATTGGTGCGGCAGGCGAATTTTTCCGCGCTGCTAACCTAAAGTTGTTGATTGTGCTTATTGCTTTCACGGTGATTATGACGGGTGTCTACTTGTTAAAAAACCACTCTCCTTCTACTACCCCTCGGAACTTGTTTTTAATCGGAACTTTTGGAGGTGTTTTAGTGCTTTTTACGGGATTAAGTAGCTTTAATATTTTACCGTTTTTGGGGAGCTATAATTGGTTACTAGCCGGTGGTATTTTATACGTTACACTCGTTCAAATTCAACTACTTAACTGGAATAGCGATAAGCGGTTATTCATGAAAATAATTTCTTCGATTCTAATTCTTTGCAACAGCTTTTTGATGGTGTTTTTCATTGCAGAATGGAGCTACCACGGCCTCAAAACCACGCTAAATTTAGTCACCTTTTTAGCCGTACTAACTTTTATTCTAGGACTTGTTTTGACCAAGCAAAAACCACCCCTTGCAGTTGAAGAAGTGAATCATCAACAATAGACCATTCATAAGTCCTTTCAAACGACCTAAAAAACAGCCTTCAAATAGCCTACTTTTATATTCGGATAATTGAATATAAAAATGAAATTTGAACGCACATACACACTTAAAGAAATAGCCGAATTCCTTAACAGTCCATTTCAAGGAGATGAAAATTTAAAAATTACTGGGATCAATGAAATTCATAAAATTGAACCAGGCGAGATTGTTTTTGTAGATCATCCGAAATATTACAAAAAAGCATTGGAAAGCGCTGCTGATGTCATCCTAATTGATCAAGATGTCGAAGTGCCCGCTGGAAAAGGAATCATTGTATGTGCTGCTCCTTTTGATGCGTTTAATAAAATCACCCGCCATTTTTCACCAGATAAACCTTGGACACATCCAACAGGCGATCATTTTGAAATTGGCGAAAACAATTCAATCTACCCGAATGTCACCATTGGGCATCACGTAAAAATTGGAAATAATTGTGTTATTCACGCTGGTGCGGTTATTTGCGACCATACGATAATCAAAGATAATGTCATCATCGGACCAAATTCAGTGATTGGACATTATGCTTTTTATTACAAGAAAAAGCCAGATGGTTTTAACAGAATGCATACCTGTGGTCGTACAATTTTAGAGGACAATGTAGAAATTGGAGCTCTTTCCACCATCGACCGCGGAGTAACGGGCGACACCATTATTGGAAAAGGAACTAAAATAGATAACCAAGTTCATGTTGGACACGACACCGTAATTGGTGAAAATTGCCTTTTTGCTGCCAATGTAGGAATTGCGGGTTGTGTGGTAATAAAAAACAATGTCACCCTTTGGGGTCAAGTTGGGGTGGTAAGCGATGTTACTATCCACAGCAACGTCACCGTTTTAGGTCAATCTGGAGTGGGAATGGATTTAGAAGAAGGGAAATCTTATTTTGGTTCACCTTGCGGCGAATCGCGGGTGAAGATGAAAGAATTAGCCGCCTTTAAACGCTTACCCGGCATTATTGAAAACCTATGACACTCGTTTCTGAAACGGCCCTTTTTGATTTAGAACACAAACTCATGTCAAATGAGTTTA
>JADZFJ010000376.1 GCA_020849935.1 Crocinitomix sp.
GATTCTCTCACAAGTAAAAACTTCTTGCGTTGTAGTTACTTTCCAATGGGTTTCGGTTTTGTACAATTCTTGAACACTGTGATTAGTAAGAACATCAATTTTTAGCTTTTTAACCGCTTCCTGAAAACAATCGATTATCGTTTGAGACGAATTAGAAACTGGAAACATTCTGCCATCGTCTCCAATTTTAAGCTCTACTCCATGTTTTTCAAACCATTCAATTGTATCACCTGAACAAAACTGGTTAAATGGTCCTTTTAATTCGCGTTCACCGCGAGGATAAAATTTCACTAAATCATTTGGTACAAAACACGCATGTGTCACATTACATCTTCCACCACCCGAAATACGTACTTTTTCTAAAACGCTTTTTCCTCTTTCAAGAATAGCCACTTTTAAGTTTGGGTTTTTCTCTACAATGTTGATTGCAGTGAAAAATCCGGCAGCGCCTCCGCCGATTATGATGATGTCGTAATTTGAGTTCAAATGATTTGTTTTTGCAAAGGTATGATTTTTAACAAACAACCTATTTAATAAAAAAACCTGCAATTAATGCAGGTTTTAAAATTTTATATTAAGAAAACGTTTTTAGTAAATCGCTTTTTTAACCACTTGTTTTTCGTTTTCTAAAGTGATGTAAATAATTAATCCACTATTAGTTTTTTGAATCGACGAAATAGTTTGCGATAATGAATTTACGTTTTGATCTTGGTATAATTTTCTTCCTAATAAATCGTAAATTTCAATGGCTTTGATGCTTTCTTTTAACGATGAAATCGTAAGGCTTTCGTTTGAAACTACAAATACTGAATTACTCACTTCGGCAATTTCATCTTGACTAAGTGTTCCATTGGTATAACGAAGAATAAATCTACTATTGTTAACACCCAATGGTGCGGTAAAATTGTACGGATTCACACGCAAATCGTGGATAATTCCAAGTTGTGTATCTTCTAAATAAATGTTTTGATTGCCTGTAAACAAACCATCAGCATTAGCCAGTGCAATATTGTGCATGCCTGTAGCAGTGATGTTTACACCTAATGGAACCACATCGTTCTCGTTAAATGGCAACGCTTTTCCTTGAATTTTGAATATTTCGTTATTCAAAGTAGAATAGAAGTTTTGCTCTGCTGTTTTAACTTCGGTACTTGCGTCATACATTCGGTCAAAGGCATTGGTTGCGCCATCAACATAACCTACTAAAATTCGGGTTGAAGTTTGCGTTGAATTCAAATCTAACCACAAGCGATTTCTTTCGTCGTCTGAACCGGCGTTGTTTGCCATTCGATAAAATTGATTATTGGCGTGGTTTTTACTTCTAAAACTATTTTTAAAAGTAACCGTTTCATGCGGAGCAGTAGTTGCAGGACCAGGTGTCATTTGTACAAAAAATCCTTGCCCAGCGGCTATTTTAATATCTCCAGGGGCTACACTATTTCCTGTTCGATTGATTTGTGTGTAATCATTAGGATTGTAATTGTAGGTGTAGTTTTGATAAAATGGGTTTGGATAGGCAGCATCAAATGGTGAATTACCATGTGTCCACACATAAACAAAACCTTCTAAATTAGTGTTATAATCTAAAAATCCTGTGGTACTAACCACATCAATTGCCGATGGATATGGGTTACCTATCAAATTCCAATCAGAATTGGTGGCAGATGCTAAATCACCGCGTTTTACTTCCATGTTTTTGATTCCGTTGAACGGCACACCTGTGAAGTTTGCGGTTAAATTATCGGGTGACGAAGTGGTTGCATAGCTGTTTGGCACTCTAAAAATGTAACCTCTACCGTTTTCCATATTGCCCGATGCTGGTAGCCAATCACCTTGTGAACCGTTTGCATTCGGGTCTTGTGCATCCCAATAATAGCGTGAATGTGATACAATGCCACTCATATTGAAATTAATGGTTGGCGATGACCAATACACGTAGTCGTATAGTTTTACGGTGGCTTTGCGTTCGTAGTTGATGCTGCCTGTGTTTGGTGCGGCTGCATCGTTAACTTGAATAAGCGAACCATCGTTTAGTATGTTAAAAGCACCACTGTTGAACACGCTGTTGGTTACTTCTGCATAATCATCTGCTGTAATGGTTAGTGTTTTTCCTGTGTTAATGGTTAAATTTCCCTTTGCGATGATGTTGTTAGAAACACTTGTGTCAAAGTTGTTATTTAATATTAAATTACCAAATGTTTCGGTGCCTTCAGGCGTTACATTGCTTATTATTTGAGGTGTTGTCCCAGTGAAGGTTACAGTTCCTTGACCTTCGTCGAAGGCTATGTTTCCAGCATTGTTAGTCCAATCGCCGTATAATCTTATATGACCATCTGTTGCGCCGCCACCATTCATGTCTAAAGCTCCTCCTGTATCAATTAATAAATCGCCATGAACTTCTAAAATGTTACTGGCACTATTTACAATTTCTACTTTTGAACCAGAGATTGTTAAATTTTTACTTTTAGCAATATCTGAATATAAATCACTAAATGTTGCTGTCGCACTAATTGCAGCTATTGCAGTTCCTGCACCTACATAAACATCTGTATCTTCATCTGGTACACGGA
>JADZFJ010000377.1 GCA_020849935.1 Crocinitomix sp.
ATCAAACAGAAAAAGTCATTATCGAGGAAATGCAGGGATCAGCAACAATGGTTTTTCCGAATACAGCTGTTAATTCAATTGGCACGGGAAAAAAATTGTACTTAGAGAGTTATGGATGTCAAATGAATTTTTCGGACAGCGAAATTGTTGCCTCTATTTTATCTGAACAAGGTTATACAACGACCAAAAACTCAAGTGATGCAGATGTTATTTTAATGAATACCTGCTCGATTCGAGAAAATGCAGAACAACGAGTTCGAAATAAACTCAGCCAATTTAATCAGCAAAAGAAAAAAAATCCATCCTTAGTGATCGGAATTTTAGGCTGTATGGCGGAGCGATTAAAAAAAGAATTGCTTGAACAAGAAAAATTAGTCGATTTGGTCGCCGGGCCAGATTCGTACCGTGACTTACCAAATTTAATTGAAGAAGTAGAGGGTGGACAAAAAGCGGTAAACGTTTTATTGTCTCGTGAAGAGACGTACGCAGATATTGCCCCAGTTAGATTAGCAGCGGGTGGAATTACAGCCTTTATATCTATTATGCGTGGTTGCGACAATATGTGTTCGTTTTGTGTGGTGCCTTTTACCCGCGGACGTGAGCGCAGTCGTGATCCAGAATCAATTGTACAAGAAGCAAAAGATTTATTTGCAAATGGGTATCGCGAAGTGACGTTGCTCGGACAAAACGTAGATAGTTATAAATGGAATATTACGAAAAAAGGAGAGATCATCGATCCCTCTAAACCAACCGTAACCTTTGCGGGTTTGATGGAAATGGTGGCGAATGTGCATCCAGATTTGCGTATTCGTTTTTCAACTTCTCATCCGAAAGACATGACGGATGATGTGCTTCATGTTATCGCAAAATATGAAAACCTTTGTAAATACATCCATCTTCCTGTGCAATCAGGAAGTACCGAAGTATTAAAACGAATGAACCGTGGTTATTCACGCGAGTGGTATTTAAATAGAATTGCGGCGATTAAAGAAATTATTCCGGATGCCGCCATTTCAACAGATATTATTACAGGATTTTGTGGAGAGACAGATGAAGATCATCAAGAAACATTGTCTTTGATGCGCGAAGTTGGGTATGAATTCTCCTATATGTTCTTTTATTCAGAACGACCAAAAACTTTAGCAGAACGGAAATTTGAGGATGACATTCCTGAACTAGTTAAAAAAGCGCGATTAACGGAAGTACAAACGCTTCAATCCGAATTATCTTACCAAAGCAATGAAAAAATGGTCGGTAAAGTTTGTCGTGTATTGATAGAAGGAACTTCCAAACGATCAAAAGACTATGTTTTTGGGCGAAACTCTCAGAATGTTACCACCATTTTTCCAAAAGAAAATTTCAAACCTGGAGATTATGTGAATGTCTTAATCAAAGAATTTACAAGTGCGACATTAAAAGGGGTTGCTGTTAACTAGTTGTTATGGATTTACTGCAAATAAAACAACGATTTGGCATCATTGGAAACTCGGCAAGCCTAAATCAAGCAATAAACATTTGTGTTCAAGTTGCACCGACTGATATTAGTGTGTTAGTAACAGGTGAGAGTGGTACAGGGAAAGAGGTAATGCCAAAAATCATTCACCAATTAAGTGCTCGAAAACATGGATCGTATATTGCGGTGAACTGTGGGGCCATTCCAGAAGGGACAATTGACAGTGAACTTTTTGGACACGAAAAAGGATCCTTTACGGGTGCACACGATCAACGCAAGGGATATTTTGAGGTTGCTGATAACGGAACGATTTTTTTGGATGAAGTTGCCGAACTTCCACTCACTACCCAAGTTCGTTTGTTACGAGTTTTAGAAACTGGCGAATTTATTCGGGTGGGTTCATCTCAACCAATTAAAACAAATGTGCGCATAATCGCTGCGACAAACGAAAACATGTTGTCAGCGATTCAGTCAGGAAAATTTAGAGAAGATTTATTTTACCGATTAAGTACGGTTCCGATTAAATTACCGCCTTTACGACAACGCAAAGAAGATATTCATTTGTTGTTTCGAAAATTTGCGGTTGATTTTGCAGAAAAATATCGTATGCCCGCTATTCGTTTACATGAGGATGCTGTGACGATTTTGACTAATTATAATTGGCCAGGAAATATCCGACAATTAAAAAACGTCACCGAACAAATTTCTGTGGTTGAAAATATGCGTGAGATTTCTGGGGAAATTTTACGTGGCTATTTACCCGATTATTCTGCTACAACTTTGCCTATCTTGTCTACCAATCAATCTAAAAGTGAAAGCGATTATACCGAACGAGACCTTTTATATAAGGTGTTGTTTGACATGAAAAAAGACCTTGGTGAAGTGAAGAAGATGGTCGTTAATCTAATCAAAAATGGGACAGATGATTTGTCACGTGAAGACAGAAATGAGATGATTGCTAAACTTTATGCCGATATCCCAACACACGCACCTAACCTATTGTCTGAACCTTATTCGTTTGAATCTGCAGCAACCATCCGTGAGCCAGAGAATTTTGAAAGTAGTTTCGAAGAGCATATTGAAGTAGAAGAATCCTTGTCGATTGAAGATAGAGAAAAGGAATTGATTCAAAAGGCTCTTGAAAAACATCGTGGAAAACGAAAACATGCGGCAAGTGATTTGGGAATTTCGGAACGGACATTGTACCGAAAGATTAAAGAATATGATTTAAAATAAGGAGGTCACACCTGCGTTATGTTTGATATGAAAAATCGATTCTACCTGATTCTACTGACTGTTCTCTTGTCTTCGTGTGAAATACGATACGGAATGATTGACCAAAGTATCGATGCAGAGACTTTTTCTGTTCAACAATTTGAGGAATTAGCACCCAATGCACCGGCAGGTTACGGAGCAATTTATACCGATTTTTTAAAAGATTATTTGATCTCCCGAACCAAATTAAACCTTAAAAATTCAGATGCTGACATTGAAATAGTTGGCAAGATTACAGATTTTAACACCTCCCCTATTTCGGTACAATCTAACGAATCGGCGGCTTTGAACCGACTGACTATCACTTTGATGGTGACGGTAATTAACAATAAAAATGAAGATCAAAGTTTTGAATCGAGTTTTACTCAATTTTCAGATTATAGTTCAGATCAAGATTTATCAAGTGTTCAAGATGCCTTAATTGATGACATCAACGATAAATTATCGCAGGATATTGTAAACCGTTTAACAAGCAACTGGTGATTTCTAGCGATCAAATAGGTAACTATATTTCGAATCCTGGATCTATTCAACCAGCGGATATTGATGGCTTGGAAAAATTGATTAAAACTTTTCCTTTTTGCAGCAGTTTTTATACCCTGTATTTAAAAGGTTTGGCGAATCATTCGTCTGTGCTGTTTGAAGGAGCCTTGCGAAAAGCCTCGATTCATGTGCATGATCGCTCGCATTTATATGCCTTAATTAATGCTCAAAATGTTCCAGCAGTAACAGAAGTTACGGAGGATATTTTATCCATCGTTGAAGAAAAACACGTGTTGCAGGTTGAAAATATTGTGGCACCTGTTGTTGAAGATGAACCTGAGAAAGAAGAATCAATTGTCCCAATTGAAGCGATTGAAGAGACACCAATGGTAGAAATTGCTCCAATCACGTCAACCGTTGATGAACCTTTGGTAATCGAACAAGAAACAGACAATCTTTCATTAGAAGCCTTAGAGCCAGAAATTAATTTGGCTTATTTTGAGGTGGAAATGCTCTTGGATCAAGCACCTCTCGAACCCATTCAACATCCAGCCATCGAATCAGAAAAAAATTCGGTTGTTGCTGAAATGGAAATAATCGATTCGCCTAAAATTTCCGAAGAAACGGAAACGGAAGTGGAAGAAGATGAAAATAACCTAAGTTTTGTGGCTTGGTTAAAGAAAAAACAGGCTAAAAAATCGCATTCGGAAGAAATAATATCGAGCCCTGTTTCTGAATTTGCGCCAACAATTCGTTCAAAAGAAGAAATTAATGCCTTGTTAGATAAATTTATTCAAGATCAACCAACTATCTCAAGACCAACACAAGACTTCTTCAATCCGGTGAAAAATGCCAAGCGAAGCCTAGAAGAATCGGAAGATTTGGTGACAGAAACCTTGGCTGAAATTTATGTTTTACAGAAGAATTTTACCAAGGCAATTACATCTTATGAAAAATTAATTTTGTTATATCCAGAAAAAAAGACTTTCTTTGCAAGTCGAATTGAAAAAATAAGAGAAGAAATTAAAAAAAAGTAGCATGGGATCATTATTGACAATTGTAGTTATTATAGCTTGTATCGGACTAATTCTATTTGTTTTAGTACAAAATCCAAAAGGTGGAGGATTAAATGCTGAATTTGGTTCAGCCATTCAATTAGGAGGTGCAAAGCGAACCACAGATATTTTAGAAAAAGGAACTTGGGGATTAGCCATCGCAATTGCGTTAATCTGTTTGGTAATGGCTTCTGGCGGAAACAGCAGCGCAGTCAATCCAGCTGACGAAGAATTTGGAACAGATGTGAATTCAATCACTTCTGACGAACAATCTGGTGCACAACCAGGGCAACCTGCACAACCTGCAATGCCAGTTGGAATTCCTCCGGCACAATAGACTTAAAAAAATAATTAATGCTAAATGTCAGTATGTCACGCATGCTGACATTTTTATTTTTATTACACCGCTAAAGGTGCTATTTTGTCTAGTTTTTATAAAAATTAGGGGATGGCACAAAATATGACGGTTGAACTGCACAGTTTATATTATCAACTAAAAATAAAATAATTATGTTAAAACCATTA
>JADZFJ010000378.1 GCA_020849935.1 Crocinitomix sp.
ACCTGTTTTTACTTTTACACCCGATTAAACGCCTTTTTACACACGATATCATTGCATATCAAACAACCTCCTCTTCCAAAAATCATCTCTTTTTCTTTCGGGAAGACCGCGAAAACGGTTTTTCTGAAGATTTTTTAGCATTTCGTTTTTCTTGCAACCATTTTGGAACTTCTCTTTCCGAATTGGCTGTCGTCCCCATTAATCGCGCTAAAAGTTCTGGTTTTCCAGCGCCCATTAATTTGTCTTTCACCCATTGTTTATTTTCTGGTTTATACCAAAAAAAGAAGCGATGTTGATCTTTCTTTTCCTCTTTTGTTTTTGGGGCAAACGTTGGTTTTAAGGTGTAGGGATGAACGCCTGAATAATAAATCACCGTTGCCACTGTCATTGGTGTTGGAGTAAAATCTTGCACTTGCTCTAATTGAAATCCCATTTCTTTCGTCTCTGCAGCGAGGTTTGCCATATCCTCTTCTTTACAACCTGGATGCGAAGAAATAAAATAGGGAATAAGCGGTTGATTTAAGCCGTGTTTTTTCTGTATGCGATCGTATCCCTCTTTAAACTTATGAAAGTATTTAAAGGATGGTTTCCGCATGATCTTAAGCGTGTCATCGGCCGTGTGTTCAGGGGCAACTTTTAAACGACCGGAGATGTGGCGTGTCACAACTTGCTCTAAATATTCTTCAGCTTCTTTTTCGTTTAGATTTTTATTATAGTCTTTTACAAGCAGATCGTAACGAATTCCGGACCCAACAAATGCTTTTTTTACTTTCGGATGCTGATCTACTTTTTGGTATAATTTGGTCAACGGTTTATGGCTGGTATCAAGGTTTGAGCAAATAACTGGGTGAATGCAGGATGGACTGACACATTTTTCACAAATCCCTTCATCAATGCCCTTCATTCGGTACATATTGGCAGATAGACCACCTAAATCTGAGATATATCCTTTAAAATCTGGATCATTTACTACCTGCTCTACTTCGCGCATAATCGAAGCTTCGCTTCTGGAGGCAATAAATTTGCCTTGATGCGCTGAAATGGTACAAAAACTACATCCTCCAAAACATCCGCGGGGCATATTAATTGAAAACTTGATCATTTCATAGGCTGGAATGTCTCCTCGTTTCAAGTATTTAGGATGCGGTAAGCGGGTGTAAGGCAAATCAAACGACCGATCAATCTCTGCTTCGGTCATGGTTTTATAAGGTGGGTTAATGATCAATAAATTATCTCCACTTTCTTGAAATATTCGGCGGGCAATAATTTTATTCGACTCTACCTCAACAATTTTAAAATTAGCAGCGTACGCGATTTTATCTTGAAGACACACTTCATGTGCATTTAAACTCACGTCTTCCCAATTTTTATTTTTAGGAATTGCAACAGATTTTGGTTGAAAAACAGCCGTTTGAGGTATCGTTTTCATGGAAGACAGGGGCACTCCCTTTTTGAGCAAACTCAAAATTTCTCTCAACGGAGGCTCACCCATCCCATACACCAAAATGTCTGCGCCACTACTTTCCAAAATACTTGGCATCAATTGATCCGACCAATAATCGTAATGTGTCACTCGGCGCAGGGATGCTTCAATTCCGCCGATCACCACAGGGACATCTGGATAAATTTCTTTTAATATTTTTGTGTAAACCGTCGTCGCATAATCTGGACGAAATCCTGCCTCGCCACCTGGTGTGTATGAATCAGAAGATCGTTTTCGTTTTCCTGCCGTGTAGTGATTTACCATCGAATCCATACAACCAGAAGTCACGCCAAAAAAGTATTTAGGTTTTCCAAATTTTTTGAAATCCCTTAAATCATCTTTCCAATTTGGTTGAGGAATTATTCCCACTCGAAATCCTTCACTTTGTATGATTCGTCCGATTACGGCCGGTCCAAAAGAAGGATGATCCACATAGGCATCGCCAGATACTAAAATAATATCCAGTTCGTCCCAGCCATGTGCCTCAAGTTCTTTTTTTGTTATTGGTAGCCAATCTGATAACGGTCTCCTCACATCTTTCATAGGTTCAAATGTACGAATGATTTATAGGATAAGAAACGGTAGCTTCAAGAATTTGTTCGTTTGTAAGGCGTAAATAATTTCAAAAAGTTCGTTAACCGACTTTAAATCTTCACAAAAGTAACCGTGCCATCAGTACCAGATTGTCCATTTCTACCGGATCTTCCTGTTGTTCCAGGTCTGCCCGGAGTGCCAACAGTAGTGCCGTTTCCTGGATCACCTCCGCGTCCTTCATCGCCTCCTTCACCACCAGCTCCACCTTGTCCACCACTCGATTTTATTTCAATTCGTTGCAGATAAGGCACTAAATCATTGGTGTAATACACATAAACATTGTCACCATTCCCGCCATTTCCACCATCGCCGCCGTCTCCTCCAAAACCACCATCACCCCCATTTCCGGTTTCTCCTTGTTCATTTAGCAGATAAAATTTACCATTTCCTCCGTCGCCACCATCGCCACCGTCTCCTCCATCACCACCAGAACCTCCGACATTTGCAATACGAAATTTGGTGAAATTTGTCGCTAAGTAAAAAATTTCTGATACTCCAGCATTAATAATTTCCACACGAATTAAGGTATCAGACGAACATGGTTTTTGAATACAACTCAATTTTATTACCATTGAGGGCGCGTTTGTCCCATCTTCCCCTTTTTGTCCGTGTTCGCCATTTGTTCCAGCTTGTCCATGAATGGCAAACATCCCACCCGAATCCCCATTTTGTCCGTCTGCTCCATCACGACTGTTGGTGCCACTGGTACCAAAATAATATTCGTTTAAAGTTTCTAATGGAATAATTTTAATGGTTTGCTGAATACTTAATTTTGGATTCGATTTAAATTTTACATCAATCACCAACGTTGGAGTGCAGAATTCACTATCCACAATAAAAACGCTTGATTTGTAAGGGTCAAATTTTCCTCCTTTTTGGATGGAAATGTCAAAATCACTTGGTTTAATTTTATTTTTTTCACCGACTACTTCAATTGTGCCATCATTCATTTGCGCCACTAATTCGATGGGTAAATAGGTACCATTTTGAACTTGCTGTGGCAATTCTTTCAGAAAAATGGCAGTTACATTTTTTCGGTGATCGATGATTGGAATTGTAACTGTATAAATTTTTTGTGGATTTGACTTTTCGGATAGTTGAATATAAAAGTCGGACACTCTTTGATTTTCTGGAATTAAAACCCGCAAATAACTATCCGATTGGCGATCAATACTAAAGTTAGGTGATAATACGATATTAAAATCTGAAAAATAGAATTTTGATTTTGGTGAATTGGAAACAAATTCTTTCCCATTGTGCGTGGTGACCTTTAACGAAAATTCAACCTTATTACCTGCATAAACAGCAGATTTGTCATAAATTAAATCAACAGAAACAATCGCATTAAACGCCGAAGTTGAAATAAATAGTTGAAGTATAAAAAATAATATTAACGAGTTAGTTTTCATTGGACTTTTTAGTTAGTTAGATAAAAAAGTTGGCGATTAACTTCAATTCTTTTTTGTCCAAAGTGAGGTAATCTTCGCGAAAATGTTTTGCATAAATTGTTTCCCCATTGGAAACCCTCACCAAGGCCATTTCTGTAAAACGATTTACAGCGAAATATAAAATGATGTGTGTTGGATCTTTTTGATCCATTGTTTTGTACAATTCTTCTTCTCCAAGCAATCGATATTTAATTCCTAATTTGTCTAATTCTTCTGTTACAATGGCATGGCGTGTTTGTTCTCGATTAATAAGTAAGGTGTTTCCAACCGAAGGGCCATCGGTTCCTCTAATTTCTGTGGCCACTTTTTCATTTAATAAAATGGGCTCACCTGCCAATTGTTTGCTTTGGATCACCGAAATTCCTTGATTTAAGGCGCGAATGAGCATATACACAAAACGCACTTCATCAGTCTCTTTCACCAAATCGTAAAATCCATTCAAGTACATGTAACCCAAAGTTTCTTCCATACTTACGTCCTTATTAGGCACATACAAGGATGCTGGTTGTAAAACAAGTACATGTTGGTTTTTACGATCGATTGCGTGTTTTTTTGTGATTTCCTTCGTAGTAAGAAAAAATGCTGTGGATGTTTTTTCAGGTCGTTTGTATCGTTCGACACTTGTAAATGACGTGATTGTCCAATGCGCTTCTAATTGTTCTAGCACCGTTTGATCAAAAAGAGAATCTCCTGTTTTAATATAAGTGATCCCGTTTGACATTAGGTTTTTAAATGCAACTTCGTTGACACCGAAATTATACACTTGTGCGCTTACAACAAGTTTAAGCGAACAACAAATTAAAAGTAAGCCAATTTTCATTTTATCTGAAGAGTTGATTCAGACAAATATAATGGTTTGTTCCTAAAATGGTACGAAAGAGAAATTAGAGCAGCCCAGAATAGTTAAATTTAGAATGGCAGCTGTTATTCGAATAATAATTTAGCATTATCTGCAAAGAGTTTTACAGCAATCGCTAACAATATAATCCCAAAAACTTTTTGAAGAATCGCAATTCCTCCCATGCCTAAAAACCGCTCGATTCGTTTGGTTAATTTTAAAACGACAAATACAATAACGGCATTGAGTACGATAGCGATTGAAATATTATACCATGCATATTCCGCTTGCAGAGAAACAATAGTGGTCATTGTACCCGCACCTGCAATAATCGGAAAAGCAAGAGGAACCACAGAAACTATTTTAGGAGAAGTTTGATCTTCGCCCCGAAAAAGTGGAATCCCAAAAATCATTTCAACGCCTAAAGCAAAAATAATTAATGAACCAACGACAGCAAAAGCTTTAATATCAACCCCTAAAAATCCCAAAATTCCTTCGCCAATAAAAAGAAATCCGAGCATAATTCCCAATGCGACAATGGAGGCTTTTAATGCCTGAATGTCCCCCGCTTTTTTCTTTAATTTTATAATGACAGGAATTGAACCAATGATATCAATGACTGCAAAAAGCACCATAAATGCTTTGCCTATTTCAAGAAAATCTTTTTGTCCCATGTCCTATTCCAATAAACTGGGGCAAAGGTAATGAATTCCGTGGCTTGTAAAATATAAAATTTGTCCTAGTCGAGTTTATCCTTCTCCTATTCTAAAAGGAAATGGGATTGTTTAAGGAAGATATCGATCGTTTTTAAACCAAATATTGCGTACACAAATAATCGTACACTTCTTTTTCAATGGCGTCAAATTTTGGTTTGTAAACAAAAAGATAAATTGCCATAGGAATTATAATTCCACCAATGATAAGAATGAACAATGCGAGCGCCATTCTACTAGCGGTTGCAAAATTTCCACCTATCATAATGCGTTTTTTCATGGTATTCACTTTACAGCCTACGGCTTTGTCTTTGGCCACCGTAATTTGCCCATGAAAAATCGTAACCTTGTAGGTGTTTCCAAATTGTTGACTTAATTTCTCAAATACCTCTTCAGGTTTAACCGCACCAGGATTAATCTTAATATATTTCATCGCCTAAATTTTCAACTAAGATATATTATTAACCTAAATGATCAAACATTTCGTGCTGGTTTTTGATTTTAATATTTAGTTATTCAAACGATTTAGAAGATGTTTTACCCCATTATGGATTACAACAACCGTTCGATACAAGGAGCAAAATAACGATGTTCGAGGGCTAGCACTCTTTCTTGAACGGACTCTGGGGTCATCACATTTACACTCAACAGACACTGATGCTGTTCAATAATACTGCCTTCGTCATAATTTTCATTGACATAATGAATGGTAATGCCAGATTTATTTTCTTTTGCTGCAACCACCGCTTTGTGAACATTCATGCCATACATCCCCATGCCACCAAATTTTGGTAAAAGCGCGGGATGAATGTTGATTATTTTTTTTGGATAACTCGCAATCAGGCTGTCAGGTACTTTTTTTAGATATCCCGCCAAGGCAATAAATCCAATGACATGGTTTTCCAATACCTCCAGCAATTTACCATTTTCGGCATCTTCTTTCGAATGAACGCAATATGGAATTCCATGATTTTTAGCGCGCTCAATCACAAAGGCAGTTGGGTTATTCGTTACGATTAAGGCCACAACACCTTTCGAGGAAGTCTTAAAATATTCAATGATTTTTTCTGCATTACTTCCACCGCCTGAAGCAAATATGGCTATGTTTGTTTTCATCTTCTTCGATAAATTAATTAACCGCTGACGAGAGAATTCATCTAAACTGCGTTGACAAAGTTAACACGAATTAGAGAGGAACGTACTTTTATTTTAGTACATTTAGAGCAAAACAATAAAAGTGGAAGAAACGCAACACATCCCCTATCAACCGTTGAAGTTTGAAGAAAATGAAATGATCGAACGATCAGCCTTTTTTTATGATTTTATGAATAAAAGGCGATCCATTCGTTTTTTTTCAAGGAGAGATGTTCCCGTAGAAGTGATAAATAATCTGCTTAAAACAGCTTCAACAGCACCATCTGGGGCAAATAAACAACCTTGGACGTTTTGTGTCATTAAAAATGATGAATTAAAAGCTAAAATCAGGGAATTAGCCGAAAATGAAGAACGAATAAATTATAACGGACGAATGAGCGACCGGTGGTTAGAAGATCTTGCTCCTTTGGGCACAGATGCGGTAAAAGAATTTTTAACGGATGCTCCTTGGATTATCGTTGTCATGAAAAAAACATACGATCAAAATCAAGCGGGAGAAAAAAGTAATAATTACTACGTAAATGAGTCGGTAGGAATTGCGTGTGGTATGTTAATTTCGGCGATACATTTTGCTGGATTAGTGACCCTAACACACACACCAAGTCCCATGAATTTCATTTCAAAGGCCTTAAATCGACCAGAAAATGAAAAACCTTATTTAATTTTACCAATTGGTTATGCCCTTGAAAGCTGTACTGTTCCTGACATTAAGAGAAAAACTTTAGGTGATGTTGCAATTTATTATGCGTAAATTTTGATTTTCTGCCATTTTAGTATTTTCTTTGCACACTGAATAAACCATTTAAAACAGATTAATATGTCTGATGTAAAATCAAAAGTAGTGTCTATCATCGTAGACAAATTAGGAGTAGCAGAAGATGAAGTAACGCCAACAGCAAGCTTCACAAATGACTTAGGGGCTGACTCTTTGGATACAGTTGAGTTGATTATGGAATTTGAAAAAGAGTTCAATATTGCAATTCCAGACGATCAAGCTGAAAAAATCCAAACTGTTGGAGACGCGATTTCCTACATTGAGGGTAACGCAAAATAATTTCAAAAAACATATTGAGTTTTAAACTTAACTTTAAGCAATGGAGTTAAAAAGAGTAGTTATAACTGGACTTGGCGCTTTGACGCCCATAGGGAATACGATTGATGAATATTGGAATTCATTGAAAGCTGGAGTCAGTGGGGCTGCTCGAATTACAAGATTTGACGCGGAAAAGTTTAAAACGCAATTTGCATGTGAAGTAAAGAACTTTAATGTTGACGATTTTATCGATCGCAGAGAAGCTCGTCGATTAGACCCATTTTCCCAGTACGCCATAGTTTCTGCTTCAGAAGCTATGGTTGACTCGGGGATTGATGTGGAAAAAATTGACCTTGAACGTGCAGGTGTTATTTGGGGTTCGGGAATTGGTGGATTAACCACTTTTCAAGAAGAAGCCAATGGTTTCGCGCTTGGTGATGGTACCCCTCGATTTAATCCATTCTTCATTCCCAAAATGATTGTCGATATTGCCGCTGGGCATATCTCGATGAAGTATGGTCTAAGAGGACCAAATTATGTCACCGTTTCTGCGTGTGCCTCGTCCAATAATGCAATGATTGATGCTTTTAACTTAATTCGTTTGGGTAAAGCAGATATTATCGTTTCAGGTGGTTCCGAAGCATGTGTAAACGAACCTGGTATTGGAGGCTTTAATGCGTTAAAAGCATTGTCGACACGTAATGACGACCCAAAAACTGCTTCGCGCCCGTTTGATTTAGATCGTGAAGGTTTTGTTTTAGGCGAAGGTTCTGGGGCATTGATTTTGGAAGAATTAGAACATGCGAAAGCTCGTGGTGCAAAAATTTATGCAGAAATCGTTGGAAGTGGGCTTTCAGCGGATGCCTATCACTTAACTGCACCACATCCTGAAGGACTTGGAGCGATTAGTGTAATGAAACAAGCGTTGAAAGAAGCAAATATTTCTCCGTCAGATATTGATTACATTAATGTCCACGGAACTTCAACACCTCTTGGAGATATTGCTGAAACCAAAGCAATAAAACATGTGTTTGGTGAACATGCTTACAACCTTAATATTTCTTCGACAAAATCAATGACTGGGCATTTATTAGGTGCTGCTGGTTCTGTCGAAGCGATTGCGTGTATATTGGCAATTAAACACGGAATTATTCCTCCAACAATTAATCACTTTACTGACGATCCTGAAATTGATAACAAATTAAACTTTACGTTTAATGTCGCTCAAGAAAGAAAAGTTCGGTATGCCTTGAGTAATACTTTCGGTTTCGGAGGTCACAATACTTCTGTGATTTTCAAAGCCTATGAAGGTTAACTTCAACAGAATCTTCTTTTTTTTTTCTAAAAAGAAAGATCCTTACGAGAATCAACTATCTCAATTTTTATTGAAAAAATTAAGCTATCATGCAAAAGATATTTCTCTTTTTGTAGATGCTTTTACCCATAAATCGTTTAGCAATACCCGACAAAATACAAGCGATAATGAACGCCTTGAATATTTAGGTGATACCGTCATTGACTTGATTGTCGCCCAATATTTATATGACAAATTTCCGAAAGAAGACGAAGGTTATTTGACAAAAGTAAAGGCTAAAATCGTTAACCGAAAAATGTTGTCTTTTATTGGCGCCGAACTTAAATTAGCCGACTTAATTCGTTATCGACAAGGTAGATCTATCCAATTATCGACCCTTGAAGGCAATGCATTTGAAGCCTTGATTGGCGCTATTTTTTTAGATTCGAATTACGAAACAACCAAACAGATTTTTGAACAGAAAATTTTAAAACGTTACATTAATTTTAAGGATGTTTTAGCCCAAGAAATGGATTTTAAAAGTCAATTGCTGATTTGGGGTCAAAAAAATAAACTGGTGATTGCTTTTGAAATTAAAGATCCTGCCACCAAAGAAAATGGATTAGTTTATACGGCCATTGTGATTATCAATAATAAAGAATGGGGCATGGGCAAAGGAACGTCTAAAAAAGAAGCGGAACAACAAGCTTCGAGTGAAACTATGACTTTATTGGGTCTGCATTAAAATTTTTGGATCATTTTATTGTTTTACACCAACAAAAACGAATGGCTCATAATTTAAATACTTGCTGGAATATCTTTCCGTTACATACATTTTTCCATCGTTAAATCGCGCCTGTGATTTGTATGCTTTGTAATTATGGTGCCAAGTGGTTGTAAATGAAAAATTCCGATACAAATAAATGTACGTTCCAAAATAATCAACGTAAAACCTACATTCCTTGTCCGTTCTGGCATCAATTACCTGAAAAGAGATTAGGGTGTCCTTTTCGATAAAATCTATCGGACCTTTGTTTATGTGCAAATTGCCCAAATATTCGCCGGGAATGCTATCCGCAAAAGAAAAATCAATCGAACTATGGGTAAATTCTGGCGCTTCGTCCTTTTCACATCCAAGGATCGAAAACACGAATAAAAGCAGTACAAAATTAATCCACCTTGTAAAGATAATTTTGTCCGTTTTTAAATGGAAACTCTGTTGAATATAGTTCGTCTTCATAATAATAAAATACAAATTTCTCTTCGAGGCGATTCTTCTTCCTTAATTTTGAATAACTCCTCACCCCAATTTTACCCCATTGTGAAAAAAAATCACTGAAAAAGTACCGTGAAATATTTTCACCATTCTTGTAAGTATAAATAAAGCCGTTTTCTTCTACCAAAATGCCAAATTTCTCCGGGATTTTTGATGATTCGATTAATTTTCCTGTGTAATCATAACTTCTGGACCATTCGTATTTTCCTACGATGTCTGTATTAGTTATTGGATTTGGTTCAATTTTGTTACACGCGCACATTCCAATCATTAAAAAAACCATAACACTCGAAAGAAGTTTGAATAAATTTATTTCTGTTTTGCGTGTCATTCTATTTTTTAATCAGGATGAATTGACGTTATAACGGCTTTAAAATTAAAATATTGTCGAATAAAATCAATAACTTACTCAGTAAATATTTATGCTAATAACCTGAATTCGATTTAAATTTCATTCAGATCGCTTAGAAAAGCTTGAGTTTGAGAAAAAGCAACGAAGTAATAGCGGGCTATTTCGAGTTGTTTTGACGAAAAAATCA
>JADZFJ010000379.1 GCA_020849935.1 Crocinitomix sp.
GCATTCAACTGGTTTGGATAAATATGCTGGAGCCGATGCGAATGGATTTTCATTGGGTTATTATAAAAACGACTATGCGCCAATAACTGGGGAGAGTGCTTTTGCAGGAACCGATGTGCTAATGGACGCGAATGCCACTTATGGGGAATTGTTTAATGGAAATATCTCTACCATGGTAACCGCCATGAAAGACAATAATGAAGCACTGATAACCACCCAAGGAAATGTGTACCGATACGACCAATTGCAACGCATTAAACAAATGGATACCTATCAGGTAACGGATGTGGCGAATTTTAACGGTACCAATGCTTTTTCATTAGCCAATGCTTCCACCACTGGGAAATACGGAACCACCTATAGTTTTGATGGGAATGGAAATTTGATGACTCTTACCCGAAAAAATGATGCGGGGGTAACGTTTGATAATTTGACGTACAATTACATCGATCTGGTGAACATGAACCAACTAGGACATGTGGATGATGCCATTGCTGACGGAGTAGCAACCTATGATTTGGATGATCAAGAAGGAAATGAAGAAGAGATATCCAATTACGAATACGACCAAGTAGGGCAATTAATAAGAGACGATGAAGCTCAAATAGATTTGATTGATTGGACAGCCGATGGGAAGGTGCGCAAAATAGTATTTGACCCCGCCTCGTCCAAACCAGATTTGAGGTATGTTTATGATGCATCGGGCAACCGAATTGTGCAAATTACTGGCGCACCAAATACCCTTTCGGCGGTTTATGAATATTATGTCTACGATGCCACAGGAAACTTGATGGCCACATACGAATCAAAGATTAATGAGAATGTGATGCCTGCTGAACCTGGGCCAGAAGATACCGAGTTTACAGAGACATATACCTTAAAGGATCGTAATATGTATGGCGCATCCAGAATAGGTTCAAAAATTGAAAACAGAAAGATTAACAGCAGGAATTTTAATAAAGTCAGTGCTGATTTCGTTACTGGACAAGTGACAATTTCTGAGGTGATCCATTACGAAAATTTTGACAAAACCAAACGCTTTGTAGGTGAAAAATTCTACGAAATGGCGAACCATTTGGGTAATGTGCTCAATGTGGTTACCGACCGTAAAGTGGGTGACCTTGCAGAAACTGCGTATGAGGGGGATATTGTGTCTTATTCGGATTATTATCCTTATGGTAGCCTTTTACCTGGACGACATGGAAGTAGTGCAGAGTACCGATACGGGTTTCAGGGTATGGAAGCGGATGATGAAGTGAAAGGGGAGGGAAATAGCTACACTACAGAGTTCCGTCAATATGACCCTCGTATTGGTAGATGGTTGAGTTTGGATCCTTTGATGACCAAATATCCAAGCCAGTCAGCGTACGTGGCATTTAATAATAATCCAATTGTTTTTATCGATCCTTTAGGACTTGAAGGTGTCCCGTCTATCGGTGATACTCGCGATTTTGAAGGAACTCAACAAGTTTACACTGGTTCAGGTGAAAATCAACGTTGGAAGAATTCTACAGATATAGCGAGATTTCAAAGTGATGACGGCAAAAGTATTTATTTCCGAACAGGTGAAGAGGACAACTATTGTTACGAACGAATAAATACAGTTATTGTCACTATTTTTGGTGAGATTCAAGAAGGATTTGAAAATGGAGGGGCTTTAATTAATGACGGCATATACGTAATTGCAACGAATGATGTCGAAAAAGCGGCCCAAACATATAATGAGCTGTTTGGAGATCTAACTATAGGAACTTTAGTTTTAGATATGCATGGTGGTCACAGGAGAACGTACGTTAATTCATCCGAACCAATGAAAGATATTAATACTTCTGAGAGTGATCCAAATAATATCATTAGAATAAATAGAGATGTATTGAGATCCGTTTCTCGCGGCCGTATCAGCCCAGGAGTTTATTTAGAACAATTTAATGATGGAGTTGCATATATTTCATTGACTAATAAGGTAGCCATAGGAGGAACAATAATAGCTACCCACTGTACAATTGGTTCGGATGATAGGCTTATAAATCAAATTGGTTGGATGATACCGGATAATGTAACTTATTTTGTGAACCAAGATTTGAACCAAGTTTTTATTTCACCTTGTGAGATATCAATAATCACGCTACCAGGTGATTATGAGAAAGGTTGGGTGATGTATGGTCCAAATAACAAAGGACAATATCAATACCAAAAATTAAAGACTTCGGATAGTAATGGGATGATGTACTTTTTGTTTAGCATTGGTACAATTTATGCTGGAGAATATAGACCGCAGTAAAAAAAATAATTTAAAATGAAAAAGAAACAAACCATAATTCTTGTTGGCCTTTTATTTCTATTGAATAATATTGTCTTTAGTCAGGATACGACTTTCGTTAATGATAAGATAGAGTTTGAAGGGATCGTTAAAGAGTCTTTTGATCAAAGTGCTTCACTCTTAAACCTGGAAATTAGATCACAAATTGATACCGCCTTCAAAAAATTTAATTACGAAGGAGAAGAATATATTCGTAGTTCGTATTTAATGGAATTTTTATGTACGCTTGATTCGTGTGGTTTTATTGTTGGGTGCGAAGCATCAAAAGGTAATGCTATCACAGGTGATTTAATATCCTTTCAAAAAGAAGTCGCCTCAATTCTTATTAGTTCCAATTTTCAAATTGAAACGAAATTAATAAATGGAGCAATTCCTTTTGATTTTTGTAATCCGGATGATTGCTTTCAAAGTACCTACATTAGTTTTGAACTGACTTTCGATCCAGCCGGGATTATATTCTTAAGTATTGAAGATTATATTCCTATGGTGTACGTTTATTTTTCAGATCAAGGTCCAATTTACTTTACAGGATTTACACATGGTTGCCAGTAATGGGTCATGGTGCAATTGGGTCATGTTCCAATTGGCACTTTTGTGAAAATTAAAAATTAATAGATTGAAAAAGGCCTTCACAAAACCCCACTGAAGAATAAATTTTTTAAAAAACAAGCACAGCAATTCCCAACTAATTACAATACAACACGTTCGTAAGAACGAAAATTCAACCGCATGAATTGCACAATAACCCAATTCCTTAAAAACCCCTCTGCCCTTATCACTCTGCCCTAAACCTCTACACACTCAAAACTCAAACTCAAAACTGTTTTCCGCCCCCGATAATAGCGGCAGCTTGTTTTTTTGGCGCATTTAGGAAACTTGTTGGTTGACAGTGACCAGCGGAAACTGGAAAAACAACTTAGTTGACTTATGTGGCAAAGGAACAACTATAGCGGTTAGCGGGATAAGGCGCATTCACCTAATTTAAAGCTACGGAAGATACGGTCGTCTTGATAAAAATTTCAAGGGAAGTAAACACCCATCCTTAAAATAATTTCACAGCGCCATAAACGATTTAAATCGCTAAAATTTGAGATAAGTGATTTTTTATAATTGTATTAAAATGGGTAAAAATTTTGTGTTTTTGGGTAGATTTTAAGATAAAAAACGGCTTTTTCCAACCTTTTTTGTAATTCCATCGTCTATATATAGAGTTGTAAATTATTACAATTGTTGATGTTAGTTGTAACTTTTGATGTCGATCTTGGTTTTAACTAATACAGATTGAAATACTCGGCAATTTTTCTGGAACCGTGCGCGTGATGAGTAAACCCAATTGATAAAATTTTAACATAATTAGTTTAAAAAAAATAACCCATTCAGTGTTTACACTGAATATCCTGACGGTAATATTACGTAAAATTGTCATCAGGAATTACGCAAATTAGTATTAACCCAACTTGATTGAAATGATTCGAATAGTGATTGTAGATTTCCAAAAGATGTTTAGAGTTTCTCTAAAGAGTTTCCTAAGCACCTTGCCAAATTGTGAAGTATGTTTGGATGTTTCCTCGACAAAGGAAATAACCAAAGATTTTAATTTTAATGCTGTCCACTTGGTTGTTTTTGACCCGGCAGACACGGACCCCGCTGATTTTGAAAAACTTCAGCAGAATTTTGAATCGTCTAAATTTATGATTTTGACGAATTATGTGACACGCGATATCGTGACTAATTTTATGCACCAAGGAGTCTCTGGATTCTTTTCGAAAGACGATTGCCCAACGCAATTGGAAAGTGCGATTTATGAGATTGTCGATTCGTATAATTTAAGTGAGGTAGTCTTAGGCAAATTTGTGCGTCAAGTGCTGTTTGATAATCCTAAAACGATTGCTGCTAAAAATGTAAAATTTACCAGTCGTGAAATTGAAGTGTTGAATTTGGTGTGTTTGGAAAAAACGAATTCTGAAATTTCTGAAATTCTTGGTTTGAGTATTCGAACCATTGAAACTCACCGGCGGCGAATGATTGATAAGGCGGATTGTAGGACGATTATTGGCGTGATTATGAATGCGCTAGGGTTTAGTCCTACCGAAGAGAAAATGCAAAATAAGAATGCTAGTCGTGCATCTTAAAAGTGAGTGAATTTGGGAGTTTTGATTTGCTTGAACGAGCGTCAGAACAAAACCCAGTACCGTTCTTTTTTTCTTGGATAGTGGTGGTGACACGAAAAATAGTTGATTGATTCAGTATATATACTGTTTTTAAGCAATTTTTCAAGGGTTATATTTGTGATTCAATCCAACAAACATGGCTACAAAAATAATTCTTATAGATGATGATGAACTTTTTAGATCAGGATTAGCTCTTTTGATTAATTCATTTGAAAATTTTGAGGTGGAGGTGAGTGAAGGGAGTAATTATTTTATGACGCTTAAAAATGGGAATCAGCATAAGGGTGATACGAGTTTATTAATTTTTTCGCCGCGACAAGGGGTTCAAATTAATTGGAAAGTGATTTTAAAGAATTTTAAAAAAGTACCCATGTTGATTTTGTCCAATTGGGTGACAAAAACATTGGTGTTACAAGCGTTGGAAAATGGAGTAAATGCTTTTTATACAAAATCGATTACACCGGTGGAATTGAATCAGATTGTGTGTGAAATTGTGAATGCCGAATTCCGATCGACGATAAAATTAGAGCCTATTGTGCACAAAATTTTGATGGAGTATGAACAGGAGGAAATTGTTTTTTCAACAGGTGAAGTACAAATCCTCCAGTTAATGTGTCAGTTAAAAAACAATGTTGAAATATCGGGCGAATTGGGAATAAGTCTACGAACCGTAGAGTCCCGAAAACGAACTATGATGCGAAAAGCAAATTGTAAAAATATGATTGGTGTTGTCCTTGTTTTCCTTCGAACGCAAGGGAATTTACGCCTGAATTAGTACCAAAAAATCCAAGATAGAATTTTAATAATGCCTTTATACCAGTGAGGGCTAATGGAAGAGTTATGTTTAAATTTAAATTGACGAAAGGAATTGTTATGCTCATTTTTTTGATGAGTTCAGTCCTTGTTTTTGGTCAGGATCAAATCAATTATCGGCACAGTGTGGATGGGTCTTTTAAAATGGATTTTTACATTTTATCGGACGTTAAAAAGATGAAGTATGAAGAATCGTTGACGTATTTTTGGTTCCGATCTCAAGCAATTCATCAAACGCAAGGTAGTTCGGCAGGGGATGTTTTACACGGTAAATTTTCAAAATTTTATTCAAATGGACAATTGGCCGAACAAGGTGAATTTGATAAGGGATTAAAAAATGGGATTTGGTTGACCTGGTACGAAAATGGGCAATTAAAAACCAAACTCACTTATTCAAAAGGTGTGTTGGATGGAAAATTTTCTACCTACGATCAAGAAACAGATTCTTTACAAACGGGAAAATATCAGAACGGTACGGCGAAATTAAAAATCAAAAAAACACGAAAACCCAAACGCGAAAAATCGGAAGTTCCGAGTGAAGAAAAGAAAAAGTGGGTGCTTTTTAAAAAGAATTCGGAGGATAAGAGACCTGAAAAGGACGAACAAAAAGAAAAACAAGATAAGACATCGAAGCCCTTGAAAGAATGGTGGTTGAAGCTCTTTAAAAAAGAGAATGTCTCTGAGGAAAAAGACGAGAAATCAGAAAAGAAGCCTAAGAAAGTGAAGGAGAAAAAAGCGAAAGATCCCGAAGAAAAAAATAGTTTGAATGTACTAAAATTGGAATCCAATGAAGGTTAAAAAAATCAAGTCATCGGCTATTTATTACGCGCTTTATTTAAGCCTGATATTTGCCTTGGTTTTAGGTGGCTTGATTTTGATGAGTGGGTTGAATCAACAATTCGCCATGCAAATGGATGTGGAGGAAATTTTGATTGACAATGCAAGTTCTGGCATTGCGTATGGACAGATTAATTTCAGAGAATTAGAAGCCAATCGCCCAACAAAAATCCGATTGTTTAATGAAGGTGTTGATTCGGTAGAAATCACGAAGAAGCCGTGGGGCGCTTTTACGGTGCTCACGTCCAAATCAATGCACAAAAATCGGTTTCATATAAAAAATGCCTTGTTGGGAGCAGGGAATTCAAACACTACTGCCAATTTGTACCTTGTCGATAATGGAAAACCCATTTCGATTGGTGGAGACGCGCGGATTGAGGGCAACTGTTTTCTGCCTGCTGTTGGTTTAAAAAGAGCGTATATCGAGGGTAAAAATTATACGGGTGCTCAATTATTGTTCGGCGTTTCTCAACCTTCTTCAAAACAATTACCGCCGATTCGCACGGATTTTTTGGAAGAACTAAAAGCCTCAATGGGCGAATTTCATCCTTGGGCAGCGGAACAGGATACCTTGAACGCATCCTTTAGCGAATCTGCCTTGGTGGTGGTTTCGGATGGATTTGTGGATTTGACGGATAAAGTAATCACTGGGCAGGTTAAATTGATTGTACAGGATTCCATTTTTGTGGGGAGAAATACCGTGATCGAAAATGCGATTTTAAAAAGCAAAATCATTTATGTCGAAGCAGGTTTTAATGGCACTGTTCAGTTCATCGCTTCGGAGAAAATCACACTCGAAGAAGATGTTTTTTTGAAGTATCCGAGTGTGGTGGGGGTGATTGAGGATCAAAATGCCACCGCTGCGGCACACATCGAAATTGGTGCTAAAAGTCAAGTGTTAGGCACTGTTTTTTTGGTGTCTGAAACAATGGATTTTAGAAACCCTCCAAGTTTAACCATCGAAACAGAGGCTGAGGTGGATGGATTTGTGTATTGCGCAGGAAAAACCCAATTAAAAGGGAAAATTCGCGGTCATTTATTCACCGAAAAACTTTTTTTAGTTACTGCTTCATCGAGTTATGAAAACATGTTGTTGGACGGTCAGATTTTGGACAATCTGCCTGAAAATTTCACAATGGCAAATCTCTTAGCCGAAACTATTTTTTTAAAACAAATCGCATGGTTGGATTAAGCGTTAAAAATAAGATTCCGAGAAAAATCCAGGCGTTTTCACTATTCGAATCCGTTGTGGCGATTACGATCATCACCTCGCTCATTGGTATTGGGAGTTTGATTTATGGAAATCTCTTAAAAGCTGAACGTCCTGTGATGTATTATCAATTGCAAGATGAAATCGGTCAGCATTTTGAGGAGGTAAAACGCACCAAAGCTTATTTGAATACCATTTATCAATCAGAAGATTACCGCATTGAACAAGTAGTGGATAGGCATCCTTCCAATGCACGACTTTTAAAAATTACTTATACAGGATTTGTGGCAGACAAACAATTGATTCAAGAAAATCACCTTGTGGCGAATGAAGAATTTGAACAGTAAAATAAACGCGTTTACGATGGTGGACATTCTTTCAGGCATGGTCATTACGAGCATCATTATTTCGATGGTGTTTTACCTCTTTGTGTCCATCAATAAACAAGTGGCGGAATACGGCCAAATTCATGCACAGCTCAATTCGTTTTTATTGTTAAAAACCGATTTACAGCGACAATTCAACCAAGAAAACACCAAAGTAAATGGGATTCCGCAGGGGGTTGTTTGTAGTACGATCGACCAAAAAATCACCTATCAACAAGAGGGGAATCTTTTATTACGAAAAGTAGCGAAGACAACGGATACAATGGTGCATGATTTAAAAGAAATGAACGTGGAATTTGTGAAAGATCAAAAAGGAAATCTTACCAATGAAGTAAGCGAATTAGGGTTGAAAATGGGCATCGGCGATCGTGAATTGGGAGTCCATATTTACAGATCCAGCAGTCCAATAATTGAAATGAACGAATTGATGAAAAATGAGTTTTAAAATCGCCTCAGAATCAACTCCGACTGCACAGAAATTAACAAATTCGGCAGTTAAACCGGCTAAAAAAGAAAACTTTTTTAACCGTGATATTTCTTTTTTGGGCAATCAATTTGGCAACAAAAAAAAGGAACGATTTTATATGGATGTGCGCACCTTGTTAATGGCGGGGGTCGATTTAAAAACAGTGATGGAACTCGTCATTGAAGAACAAGAAAAGGAGCAGCACCGCAAAATTTACGAAGGAATTTATCAGAATATCCTCAAAGGAAAATCACTTTCTGAAAGCCTCAAAGAATCGGGTAAATTTTCGGAATATGAATATTTCAGCATCGAAATTGGGGAAGAATCCAACCGGCTTAATGAAGTTTTGTTTGAGTTAATGAATTATTACGCCGATCAAGCCGCATTGAAAAAACAGATTACTTCGGTACTTTCTTATCCAATTTTTGTTTTTGTCATTACCATTGGATTGGTGTATTTTATGATGACCAGCGTGGTGCCTATGTTCGCCGATGTGTTTAAACAATTTGGCAGCGAATTACCCTCCTTAACGCTCAAGGTGATTTATATTTCTGAGAATTTCCCTTTCTTTTTTATCATCTTCACCGTGATTGTTATTGCCATTGTGCTCTTTGTGCGTTCACAAAAGGAGCAAGATTGGTTTAGGAAATCCACCAGTCAAATTTTTCTTAAAATTCCAAAAGTCGGGGAGTTGATTCGGGTGGTTTATTTGGCAAGATTTACCCAAGCCATGCACCTTTTATTGGCAGCAAAAACACCTTTGGTTAAATCCATCGAATTAACCCAAAAAATGGTCAAATTTTATCCCCTTCAAGTGGCCTTGGAGCAGGTAAAAGAAGATATCAGACTCGGGAAATCAATGCACGAAGGAATGGCAAAATTTGACATTTTTCCAAAACGGATGTTGTCATTAATCAAGGTGGGTGAACAAGTAAATCAATTAGAAAACATGCTCGGAAAACTTTCACAACAATACAACGAGGAACTAAAATACCAAACAACCATCATCGGTAAAATAATGGAACCCTTGATTTTATTAATAATCGGTACCATCGTCGGGGTGATTCTCGTGGCGATGTACATGCCGATGTTTAACCTAAGTAATGTAATGGCACAATGAAAAAAATAAGAAAAAACGACGTTTTTGGAAGTGAGTTGACGCTCAATTCAGTCGCGATAAAAAAAGAGAAAATAAAAAAAATAAAAGCCTTTTCCTTGGCCGAATTGGTTTTTGTATTGGGGATTATTGCGATTTTATATATGCTGGTAATGCCAAGTCAAGCTGGTGTGGTAGCGCAAGCCAAATCCCTCGAAGCGAAATCGAACCTCAATCAAATTTATGCCCTTCAAAAAAATTACTTTTTTATGCACTCCAAATATTCGATGAGCCTAACAGACATCAATTTTGAACAAAATCGATTGGTGACTGAAAATGGGCAATCGAATTACCGCATCGAAATACTAGAAGCCACCAATACAGGGTTTGTCGCACAAGCCGAATCCGTAACCGATTTTGATGCCGACGGGGTGTTTAATGTGTGGACCATCGATCAAGATAAAACATTAACCGAAACGGTAAAAGACTAATCATGATAGGAATTCTCCATAGCATAATTTTGGTGGTTTTGTTCATTGCATTTGTGCAAGACTGGAAATTTCGCGCCATTTCATGGACGATTTTTCCGCTGCTTTTTGGGGCAACAGTTACCTTGTTTTTTATCAACGAACAACCTTGGCAAATTCTCTGTCTTAACCTTCTTTTTATAGGCTTGGTTTTTACCGCTTTGTTCCTCTACGTCGCCATCAAACGGAAAAAATTCGTCAATTTATTTCGTGCTGATTTAGGTTTGGGAGATGTCTTGTTTCTGATTGCTGTAGCACCCTTATTTTGGATGCAAAATTTTATCCTTTTTTTCATTACGGGGATGTTTTTTGCGGCCATTTTTCAACTCCTCGTTAATAGGTGGAAACCGAGTCAAACTATTCCACTTGCTGGTTATTTGTCACTTTATTTGGTTGTTTTGGGAGGTGTTTCTTACCTCTTGAATATTGACCTGTTCTATCAACCCATTTTACAATGATCGAAACAGAAGAAATAACGATTTCATTAGAGTTACAACAACTAATCAATGCCGATTTAGCATGGAGTTATGGGGTAATTCCCGCCAGCGAAACCGTGGATAAAATTGTCTTTTATATCAGCGAAGAAACCAATGGTGCCCTGATCAAAGATGACCTCGAAATTTTAATGGGGAAAAGCATTGGGTATCTGCCCATCAAACATTTAATTTTACGGAAAAATTTAGGGAAATATTACCGCAAATCTGGCAATCAAGAAAATGCCAATCTGTCTACTCACCACGGCGATAAAGATGATTTTTTATTGCAAGTTATTTACGAAGCGCGAGGCATTGGAAGTAGTGATATTCACATTGAAATTTATGAAGAAGTGGCCCGTGTTAGAATTCGAATCGATGGGCATTTGGTGGAGAAATACAAACTTTCAAAAGAAGAATACCCCGAAATTGTCAATAAGGTTAAAATTAAATCCAATTTGGACATTACGGAAAAACGTTTGCCGCAAGATGGGCGTTTGAGTTTTTCTGAATTCGATGTCAGGGTGTCCATTTTGCCGACCTTACACGGAGAAAAGATTGTCTTGCGGATTTTATCTAGAGACGCTTCACAAGTGGATTTAAATAAATTGGGATTCGAAGAAAAGGAAAAACTCGACTACTTGGAAGGTGTGAAACAACCCAATGGAATTGTCTTAATCAGCGGTCCTACAGGTTCAGGAAAAACAACCACCTTGTACGCAACCTTGAAGATTTTGAACGAAGAAAAACGGAACATCATGACCGTTGAAGATCCGATCGAATACACCTTAAAAGGAGTCAATCAAGTGCAGCTAAAAGAGAATATCGGATTAACTTTTGCGAGTGCGCTGAGGTCGTTTTTAAGACAGGATCCAGACATCATTATGTTAGGCGAAATTCGAGATGGAGAAACAGCGCAAATGGCCATTCGCGCCGCCTTGACAGGGCATTTGGTTTTGTCTACCGTTCACACCAATTCGGCGTGGGGAACGATTTCAAGGTTGATTGATATGGGGGTGCCATCTTATCTTTTGGCCAGTACCATTAATACCTCCGTTGCACAACGTTTGGTGCGCATTCTTTGTACCGATTGTAAAGAAGAAACCACCTTAAAACAAACCGATTTACCAAAAGATTATCGAGACAAAGGGTTGGAAAA
>JADZFJ010000380.1 GCA_020849935.1 Crocinitomix sp.
GTCCTTTGTTTTACTTTTAGGATTTGAGTTAAACGCAAGTATTCATGGGGCGAAAAGGAAAAAACAATTGGACAATAAAGCGACGTTGGATGCCCGATTTGAGAGTGAAATTCACCAATCTTAAGCTGTCATTGGAAACTAGTTTTTTTGTTTGGATGGATTTGATTAAATTTAGGCACAAATCATTATAATAATTACAAGAGTAGAGTGGGTTTGAATTAAAAAAGAATGATTTTTTAGGATGGAAAAAATTGTCATAGTTACAGGAGGTGCTGGTTATATTGGATCACACACAGTTGTCGAACTTTTTTTGGCGGGCTACACTCCAATAATTATTGACGATTTTAGAAATTCAAAACCGTGGATACTAGATCGAATCACACAAATCGTTGGCAAAGAAATAACAGCACACACAGTTGATTGTCAAAATGAATTGGCTTTTAACGAAGTGCTTTCGACGTATAAGGCGATATATGGCATCATCCATTTTGCCGCAGATAAGGCGGTGGGCGAATCTGTTAATCAACCGATTAAATACTATCAAAACAATATAGGTTCTTTATGTGTCGTATTAAATGCACTGAAGAAATTTGATATTAAAAATTTCGTTTTTTCTTCGTCATGCACCGTTTATGGCGAAACGTTAACACCTGTTGTCACGGAAGAATCTCCCATTATGCCGCCGGCCTCACCTTATGGCGATACTAAAATCATTGGTGAACGAATCATCCAAAATTATTGGAAAACCACCTCCGATGCGAAAGTCATGCTCTTGCGATATTTTAATCCAATTGGCGCACATCCATCTGCTTTAATAGGTGAATTACCGCAAGGAATTCCAAATAATTTGATGCCATATATTACACAAACGGCCAAAGGAAAAAGAGATAGTTTAACCGTGTTTGGAGGTGATTATCACACCCCAGACGGAACAGCCATTCGCGATTATATTCACGTTTCCGACCTTGCCATTGCGCATGTAAAAGCTTTGACCTATCTTGAAAAAAGCTCGACCAAACTATTTGATTATTTGAACATTGGCTCAGGGAAAGGAACTTCTGTTTTGGAATTAATCAAAACGTTTGAAGAAGTAAATCATCTAAAACTGAATTACCAAATTGGAAATCGTCGTCCAGGAGATGTGGAACAAATTTTTGCCAATGCTGATAAAGCCAAAAAAATAATTGATTGGACCTGTAAATTTAGTTTGAAAGACGCTCTTCTGCACGCATGGGAGTGGGAAAAATCTTTAACGACTTAATATAAATAGTGTATTTAAATGAAAAAATTAGCTTGTTTATTTCTATTTTCAATATGTTTTGTTGGTTTCGGTCAAACGTCGGAAGAGTTGCCCCTATTTTATAAAAGAAAGCCCGGGATTATGCGTTTTTACACTGGTTTACACGCGCCAACAGAAATTACGCCTTCTAAATTTGATCGTTTTAACACAGACATTTTCTACAATTCGTGGACAGGAGAGTTAAATGATGTGAAAACGCATTTTTATTCGCTCGGGCACAATATTAACATGATGTTTGATATTCCCTTTTCGAAAACTTCAAGGTTTGGTCTGGCGATAGGGTTGGGATATAGTCATTTCAGCGTGCGCCACGATGGAGCTTTTAGTTTTATTGATGATCCAGATTTATTAAAAGACGAAATGTATTCCAGTTTTGCCAATTATACTGGGGATAAACGATGGGTGAATCGCACCGCGTTTAATTTGGTTGAATTACCTTTCGAATTTAGAATTCGATCGCTTAAAGAACGAGGAAAATGGAAATTTTATCCCGGATTTAAGTTGAGTTTTATGGTGGACAGTTATTCGAAATGGCGCATAGAAAATCAAGAATTTAAAGCTTTTAATTTTCCTGATTTAAATCGGCTGCATTATGGTCCTTCGTTGAGGTTAGGGCGTGACAATATTTTTCTCTTTGGATATTACGATATGACCTATCTCTTCACCAATGAAAACAGTAATAAATTGCAACTTTTTGCCGCTGGGATTAGCATTGGATGGTTCTAGCTGGTAAAAAAATCGAAATTGGTAAATGATAAAAACCGGCTTAGATAGATTAGTTGCTTTCATTGCATTACTCGCTTTATCTCCGATTTTTATCATTATTTGCTTAATTATTTGGATTTTTGAACAGAAACCTGCCTTTTTTCTTCAAAATCGGGTTGGAAAAGATAAAATTGAATTTAGGATTTATAAATTCAGAACAATGGCCGATGGAAAAATCACCACCCTTGGCAATGTTTTACGAAAAACAGGCATTGATGAACTTCCTCAAATTTTAAATATCCTCAAAGGCGACATGGCATTTGTTGGTCCTCGTCCCTTAACCATGCAAGATATTGTTCGTCTTGAATGGAATAGCCCGTTTTATAGTAAACGATGGAGTATTTCTCCCGGAATTGTGGGATTAGCGCAACTTGCTCCAGCTTGCAACAAAAAAATGAGTTGGTTTTATGATCAATTGTATCTTCAAAAAAAATCCTTGGTTTTAGATCTAAAAATTATCTTAGCGGCTACGCTAATTCCTTTTGTTGGAAAAACTTATGTAAAAAAATGGATTCATGGTAAACGGAAAGTATAATGTTTTGGTCAATGGAACAGGGAATATTGGCACCTCCCTTGTTCAAATGTTGGTGAAATATCGAGAGGATTTATTGGTCAATGAGATTTATGCTTCGAAACGTTCTTTACATGCTTGGAATCAGGTAGAATTGGATATGTTAACCACAAATGGCGTAAAAATTTGCACCACGAAAAAAATGGAAGGGTATGATTTTATAGCGGATGTTTTACCAGAGATTGATTATATTTTCGAAGCTAGTCCAAATGGGGTTGGGTTACAAAACAAAGAAGTTTACGAGCAATTGACAAATTTAAAAGGATCCTCTGCGCAAGGAAGCGAAAAAGGATACGGGATTCCATTTATGTCAGGGATTAATGCCGACCAAATCAAAAATCAACGTTTTGTAAATGTTGTTTCGTGTAATACACATGGTACCGCGTCCATTTTAAAACTTTTTTGTGGTGAAAATCTAGAGAATTTGGATGAGGCGGATGTCGTGGTGGTGCGTCGATGCGAAGATCTGGGCAATCACCAACGATTGGTTTCTGGAAATGTGGTGGCACGACACCTTCATCCAACCATTGGCACGCATCATGCCATTGATGTGGTGGATATGTTTAAGACAAAAAATATTTCGTGTGCCCTGACCTCATCTGACATTACGACTCCAAGTCAGCTCATGCATTCGATCCGTTTTCATATTTCCCTCAAAACTCCTCTCTCAAAATCAATCGACGAATTGGTGAATGAAAATCCATTTATCGCCACCACCCAAAAATTTGATTCGAACGTGATTTTTGAAAATGGACGTCGCTATGGATTTAACGGGCGAATCTTTTCGCACGCAATACTTTTGTCTGAAAATATGCTTGTGAGTGACCGAAAAATTAAAGGTTGGGCATTTGTACCTCAAGAAGGGAATAGTTTAATTTCTACCCTTCATGCCTATCTTTTACAACTAAATTTCGCGAATGAAAGCGCTGTCTTGACAAAAATTCAAAATGATCTTTTGCGAAAAAAATGGTGATTTTGGTTTTAATAATGACTTCTTCCTTTGGGTAATCCCAAAACTTGTGCATTCACCAAGGTGGTTGCTTCTTGAATATTTTTGTTGAAAATTCCTTCACCTGCCCGCAGATTGGAGTATCTTGGATCTTCAATCACCCCTAGTTTTTCCATTTCTTGCACTTCAATGGTGATACAATCATAATCAATCACTACTTTTCCTTTTACTTTATAAATTCCTTTTCCTCTAAATTGATATCTATCAGCAATTTCAGGAAAATGAACCGTGTCCAACCATTGTCCTTCGCTGTCTAAAAAAGTTCCGAAAAACATTTTTTTATTATTGCTAGTGGTTGTTCTTTTATTGTGGATCAAGTATCCTTTAATCCAAACCACCGCATCCTTATAGAGATAAAGGTCATTTGCCATCACTGCGTCCGTATCATCTTCGGTGGTAATGCTAAACGGACTATAAAGCGGAAATCCCAACAACTCCATTTGATCAAACGCATCTTCTTCCCACGTACTTTGCAGGTTTGGTAAATCGTACTCCACCTTTTTAAACCGAAATAAATCAGGTTCAAAATCCTCTTTTCCTGCTTTTTTTCCAATTTTTAGATGGGCTTCCCACATCAGTGTTCGTTTATTTTTTCCAGTAAATCGAAAGGCATCAATTCGAATTAATAAACAAATCTGATCTAACGAAATTGACACCCGATCAATAAAATCATCGAAACTCACAAAATCGCCATTTTTTTGCCGTTCTCTGACAATTTTTTGCGCAATTTCAATTCCAAACGAATACAATAAATGGTAACCGATAAAAACTTTTTTTTGTTGAATTGTTGTCAAAAGTTCGCTGTTATTGACACATGGAGGATAAATTTCAGCGCCATATTTCCTTGCTTCGTAAACATATAATTCGGTGCTATAAAACCCTCCAAAATTGTTAATGGTTGCTACCATATATTCGAGTGGATAATAGGCTTTTAAAAAAAGACTTTGGTAACTTTCAACCGCATACGAGGCCGAATGTCCTTTGGCAAATGCATATCCGGCAAAACTTTCTGTTTGCCTCCAAACTTCGTTTGTTAATTCATAACTATGTCCTTTTTGAACACAATTGGCAAAAAATGTCGCCTTTACTTGTTGAAATTCTTCTCTGGATCGAAATTTACCAGACATTCCTCGCCTCATTTTATCGGCTTCACCAAGTGTTAATCCAGCAAAAAAATGGGCCACTTTGATCACATCTTCTTGATAAACCATCACCCCGTATGTTTCTGGCATTAACTCAAGTAAAACAGGATGCGCTTCTTTTCTTTTTTCAGGATGTCGATAGCGTTGAATATAGGCTTGCATCATGCCCGACTTGGCGACGCCTGGACGAATAACGGAACTCGCCGCAACCAATCCCAAATAATTATCCACCTGTAATTTCTTCAATAACATCCGCATCGCTGGCGATTCAACATAAAAACAACCAATCGCATTTGCGGTAATCAAAAGTTGTTTGATGAGCTTATCCGATTTAAATCGTTCCAAATCATCAATGTCAAAATCTGGATCGTCTGGGTGATTTTGTTTGATGATTCCAATCGCATCCTTAATTTTTCCCAATCCCCGTTGACTTAAAATATCAAACTTAAACAGGCCAACATCCTCACAAACATGCATGTCAAACTGAATGGTTTGATACCCTTTTGGTGGCATAAATGTCGCAGTGAAAAAATTAATGGGCTTTTCAGAGATGATAATTCCACTGGCATGAATACTTAAATGACTTGGAAAACCGTGAATGTAATTCCCGTATTTTAACACCAATTGAACCAAATGATTCGTCTCAAACGAAGAAACATAGCCACGACTCAATTGATCAATCTCTGTTTTAGGTAAACCAAACACCTTTCCCAGCTCTCTTATTACCGCGCGATATTGAAAGGTATTGTAGGTGGCCACCAACGCCACATGTTTAAACCGCTTAAAAATATAAGCGGTGACATCATCGCGATCTGTCCAAGAAAAATCAATGTCAAAATCTGGTGGATTTGTTCTAAACAGGTTGATAAATCGCTCAAAATAAAGATCTAATTCAATAGGATCAACATTGGTTATTCGCAAGAGATACGCTACAATGCTATTAGCGCCACTGCCTCTTCCTACATAAAAATAGCCTCTTGAGCGTGCGTAAGAAACAATGTCCCAATTCATTAAAAAATACGATATAAACCCCATTTTTTCGATAATTTCCAGTTCCATATTGATCCGATCAAGAATCACCTGATCTACTTTTGGATACCTGAAAGGCAAGCCTTCTGAACAAAGTTTTTTGATTAAAACAAGGTCTTCTGCAGCATCTCCGGTATAAGTTTTTTGATTTTGAGGAACGAGGTCTTCTGAAAAATCAAAATGAATTTTACATGCCTGAAGGACATTTGTTGTATTGGCGATGATTTCAGGAAAATCGGCGTAAATTTTTAATAAATCTTCCAAAGGTTGGATACAATCTGTTGGATTGCCTTGTTCTGTAACAGGTAATTTACTCAGCAAGGTGTTTAAATCAATCGCTCTTAAAAGGCGATGGGCATTAAAATCTCGTTTATTTCTAAATGTCACAGGCGACAAAATAACCGCTTTCGAACAATCAATGTGTTTTAATCGAATGTAGGGTAAGTCCTGAGGTGAAATGCCTATAAATTCATTTTTTCTTAAAATCCGATGATTGTTTTTTTCAAAGGGATACACCACAAATGCGCCTTCAAATGCGGGTGCTTCACTTTCCAATTCAAAATCTTTATTTAAAATCCCTGTTAAATGGCGGTTGATTTCACTAAATCCATCATTGTCTTTTGCAAGGGCGATGTAGTGTTGTTTTATTCCCTCTCTAAAATCAATTCCCACAATCGGGCGAATGCCGTAATTAGGAGCAAGGCGGATAAAATCTAAACAGGCAGAGGTGGAATTGATATCGGTAAGCGCAAAGCAAGACAATCCCATCGAACGACCAAGTTCAAGGAGGGTTTCGGGGCTAAATGTCCCATAGCGTAAACTGTAATAAGTATGGGTGTTTAAATACATTTTGATTAATTTCTAATCACAAATGTATTAATTTTTAGTCGGTTTTCCTATTTTTTCTACTGAATTACCAACCTCGCCGTCTGCCTTGATTTTTGTTCAAGAATCACTTTTTTTCCAACGGTCACACGTTTTAAAGTCGCATCATCGTAATGTCTTACGGTCACCAATTCTAACGCATCGTTGTATTTTACCTGGTAATTTGGTTGAAAAAACTGAATGAGTTTTTCCAAATCAATCTTTGAATGATCTACCACAAAAGAGAAACTTACCGCCGAATTTTGCATCAAATTGACCCGAATTTTTTCTTTGTTCAAATACGCAAAAATATGTTCGAGATTCTCCTCAATGATAAATGAAAAATCTTTTGGAATCAAAGAAATCAGCAACTGATCCATCTTAAAAATAAAAGAGGGAATGTGATCATCATAAGCCAAAGATTCTTGAATGACTGACCCCGGTTCATCTGGATGAATAAATGACTTAATATAAAGCGGAATTTTTTTACGCTTTAAGGGTTGAATCGTTTTTGGATGAATCACCGACGCACCAAAATAGGCCAACTCAATTGCTTCTTTAAACGAAATTTTTTCTAATAAAACGGTATTGTCAAAATATTTAGGATCGGCATTTAACATCCCAGGTACGTCTTTCCAAATCGTGACATCTTGGGCATTTAAACAATAAGCATAAATTGCAGCTGTAAAATCAGATCCTTCACGGCCAAGTGTGGTTGTGTGGTGATCGATGGTGTGTCCAATAAAACCCTGTGTAACAATAATTTTATAACCTTGTTCAATTAATTTATTGACATGATTTTCAATCAATACTTCAGTCACTTCCCAATTCACTTTTGCTTCTCTCCATCGATTATCGGTGCGCACCAATTGGCGAGAATCAACCCAAACAGATGAAAATTGATGAGAAGCTAAATATGCCGCAACAATTTTCGTAGAAATGACCTCACCAACAGAAATTATTTGATCGTAAGCAAAGTCATAATCTCCTTCAAAAGGAACAGAACAACGTTGTTTTAAGGATTGAATGACCCCAAGTACATCTTGTTTAACATCAACCGAATTACCTGAAAATAAACCATCA
>JADZFJ010000381.1 GCA_020849935.1 Crocinitomix sp.
ATTCACTTTAAATCTTCCAATTGGTAAAATAGTAAAATGTCCTTATATTTGGAACTGTATGTCAGACTTGAACCTCCAAATAGATGCAAATGAATGGGTGGATGCTTATGCAGACTCCTTGTTTAACTACGCTAATTTACGGGTAAATGACGTTGATTTAGCGAAGGATTTGGTGCAAGACACGTTTATTGCGGGCTTAAATTCAATTGCCAATTTTAAAGGCGAAAGTTCGATTAAAACCTGGCTTTTCTCCATTTTAAAACGAAAAATTATTGACCATTGGCGAAAACAAGAGTCAAGAAAAACCACCCCAATTAGTTTTTTTGAAAAAGCTGGCGTAAAAAAAGGCGGTTTTTTAGAGGGGCATCAACCAAAAGGGAGGTTAGCGGAAATTGATGTTTCGATAGAAAATGAAGAATTAAAACAAGCAATTGCTGGTTGTATTGGGGCTTTGCCGGACAAATGGCGAGGTGTGGTGGTAGATAAATTGGTGGAAGGTAAAGAAAGTGAAGAAGTTTGTAATGATCATGAAATCACTTCGTCTAACCTTTGGGTAATCGTGCATCGGGCTAAGGTGCAGTTAAGAGATTGTTTAGACCGAAAATGGTTTGGGGCATGACGTGTGAAAAGATAACATATTATATTGAGAAGGGTTATTTAACCAAACTCAAAGTGTCTGAAAAAATGCAGATTAAATTACACTCGCTCTATTGTGGTGCGTGTAAAGCATACCCAAAAGATTCTCAAGCAATTAACGAAATTTTATTGGCATTGGAAAATGTTGAACTAAGCGGCGGTTTTACCGAATCTGAAAAAGAAAACTTGAAAATGATTTTAAAATCGGTTGGATAGTTATCGCAACGCATTAAAATTCCCCTTATTAAATGAATTTATTAATTTTTTCCTGCAAGGAATTTTGTTCCTAGTTAAAAAAATAGACTATTTTAGCAGACTTAAAACGATTTACCCAATCCCTTGAATAAAAAATAGCCCAAACCCGTTTTGTCTATTTATAAAATGAATAGCGGATTAAAATTTTTATAAAATGAAAAATATAAGATTCTCTACGGCACTTTTATGCCTATTCATGTTAGGTTCAACTGCTTTTGCTGGTGTAAAAGTGAAATGGTCGGCTCCCTTACCCGAAGGTCAATTTTTAGCAAAAATATTAGGCGAAGACAGAAATGGTATTTTTGCGCTCTCTTCGAGTAAAGGCGATTATTCGATTAATGGGTACGATGAAAAAAGTTTAAAACCTCTTGCCTCTAATTTAATTGTCCTTGCGGATCAAGCCAATGTCAAAATAGAATTGGAAGATGTCTTTTTTATGACCGATAAAATTATTGCATTTGCATCGGGATTTGACAAAAATTCAAGTCAATCGGTTACGTATGCTTTCACCTACAATACAAAAACCGGGAAAATATCAGGTAAACCAGTCTTAATTTCTGAAATTGAAGTAGACAATAAAAGAAGACAAGGAAATTTTGGATTTGTGCCGTCAAAAAACGGAAAATTTATGCTTGTTCATCATTTTGCTTATTCAAAAAAGTTTGATAAACTACAGCTTACTTTTCAGGTGTATTATGCTGAATTGGAATTTGTGAAGGAAGTAACAAGAGACTATGAATTAAATGACAAAGGTTGGCCTACAAGTTCAGTCTCAAACTTTACAATTGACGACGAAGGAAATGTTTTCTATTTTCAAAACAGATCTTCAGAAAATGAAGATGGTGGGGGTTCTTATTTAATTTCCCATTTATTTCTAGAGGACTACGAACTTAGAGAAGCTTTAATCGAATTTGAAGATAATCAAGGAATGGGCGGAAAACTTGGATTAACAGGTTTTCACATTGTTGCACAAAATGGGAGTGTTTATTTGGCAGGTTACTATTTAACTAAAAGTGGTGGATTATTAAAATATTTGGCCATAAGCGGTACGTTTTATTCAAAAGTTGATATTGCGACAAATGAAATTGTTGCACAGTCTGTTACCAAATTTGACGATGATTTAAAAAGAGATATCTTAACATCCAGACAAATGGAAAAAGGGCGTGAAATTCCGGCAACATTTTTTGTGAAAGATATTTTGGTGGATAAAATGGGAGAAATGGTGATTGTATCAGAATCGTACACGGTTAGTGTTTACGAGTCGAAAGGGGTGCAAATAATTACGCATACATTTGGAAGTTTGATCGTTTCCAAAATAGGTGCGGACGGTAATACACTTTGGACAAGAGCCGTTCCTAAAACACAAATCTATTCTGAAAAAAGACCTGTTATTGGGGTTGGCGGTGCTGGTGCTTATGCCTTTATCAGTTTCCCAACATCACGCGATATGACCATTTATTTTTCGTATGTTCTTGGAATTGGAAAAGATGACGTTAGTATAATTTACAACGAAAATCCAAAAAATTTCGCACTTCCAAATGACGATTTAAAGCCGATTGCCAACATGAAAAAAGCCATTCCGGCCTTGATTACAATCAACGACAAAGGAGAAATGAAAAAAACCAGAGCCGACGCTGTTTTATCGGCTGGTGTAATATTACGACCAAAAATACATTTACAAGTATCTGAAGACGAAGTAATTGTTTGTTCAAGTCTTAAAAAAGTAAATAAAATTGGACGTCTTACTTTTGATTAGATCACTTGTAATTTTCCACTTCCCCTAACCAATCTGCAAAAGGACTTAAAAGCGTATCCGAGTAGCTTGATTTTATTTAATATTTGAGCACCTTTTCCTGCTCTTCGCTAAAGTTGGTGTCTTGCCGCCTTATTCAACTAGGGCTGTTTCGCTTGTTTCCGCTGGTCACAATCAAACAACCAGTTTCATAAATGCGCCAAAACCCCAAGCTATCGCTGCTATCAGGGGTGAAATCCCTTTCGGCCGTATATTGGGACGTGAAGCATCACGTCCCTACGGCGGGTTTTTTCTCATCGATTAAATTTCAGGCAACGGATTGTTAATTGATATAAGTGTTGAAATTTGAATAATATGCTTACCTTAACCTGATGAATGATAAAAAAGACATGCATTTGGCAGTTTTAATTGATGCCGATAATATACCTTATGCCAATGTGCAAGGGATGTTGGATGAAATTGCAAAACTGGGTACGCCAACAATTAAACGAATTTATGGAGACTGGACCCGACCGGGAATTACAGGTTGGAAAGCGCCTTTGTTGGAACATGCCATCACCCCAATTCAACAATACGGGTACACCACTGGTAAAAACGCTACCGATTCGGCAATGATTATTGATGCAATGGATATTTTACATTCCGACAAAGTGGGTGGGTTTTGTTTGGTTTCAAGCGACAGTGATTTTACGCGCTTGGCTACGCGCATTCGTGAATCGGGTAAATTGGTGATTGGAATTGGTGAAAAGAAAACTCCAAAACCATTTATTGTGGCTTGTGATAAGTTCATTTATATTGAAATTATTGCAGGTGCTAAAGTGAAACAAACGCAAGTTAATAAAACCAAAAAAACCACCGACAAACAAGTTCCTCCTGCTGAAAAAGATGAAGTGGTAAGCGAAGGATTGATTAACTTGTTAAAATTCTCGGTGGATGATATTGGCGATGATGATGGATGGGCGTCCTTAGCTGAGGTGGGATCTCTTTTATTAAAGAAAAAACCTGATTTTGATCCTAGAAATTACGGATTTCCAAAATTAACACCTTTTATAAAATCCTTAAGCAAACACTTTATTATTGACGCCAGAAAATCGGAACGAAGTAATATTCAGCATATTTATTTAAAAAATAAATAACTAATACCAGCGCGTTTTTTTCTTTTTAGACGCTTCTGATTTACGCCCTTTTTTGTGTTTACTGCCTGATTTTTTCTTGTGTACTTGGGGTTTTTCCGCAGGATCTAATGGATAAGGATGTTCCTCCACCACTGGAATGGTAATGTGTGTCAATTTTTGGATCGCCACCACATAATCCTTTTCATCTGCCGAACAAAAAGCATACGATTTTCCCTTTTCATTGGCTCGGCCTGTTCTGCCGATTCGATGTACGTATGTTTCCGGAATGTTGGGTAAATCAAAGTTTAACACCACATCCAAATTTTCAATATCAATTCCACGTGAAGCAACGTCGGTACCAATTAATATCGACACTTCACCCGCTTTAAATTGATCCAAGGCTTCTTGCCTTTTTGTTTGGGATTTATCGCCATGAATACTCACCACCTTGTACTTGTTTTTGAGCAAGGTTTGTTCCAATTTTTCAACGCCAAAAATGGTTCTTCTAAAAATTAGGACATTTCCTTTGATGGTATTCCTCAGTAAATGCAGACAAAGTTCCATTTTTTTTGCCTTTGGAACATAATACAATTTTTGATCCACTGATTTTGCTACTGACGAACGCGGTGCTACCGAAACCACTTCAGGATTTCTTAAAATTGAATTGGTCAACCCCTCAAATTTGTCTGGCATGGTGGCAGAAAAGAACAACACTTGTTTCTCTGTTGGGCAAATTTTTTCGATTTTTTTCACATCGTCAATAAATCCCATGTCAAGCATTAAATCCGCCTCATCAATTACTAAGGTTTCGATATACGTTGGGTCAAAATATTCTTGTTTGTATAAATCCAACAAACGACCAGGCGTCGCAATTAAAATATCAATTCCTTTTTTTAAAACATCTTTTTGAGGTTCGATTGACATACCTCCGTAAACAACTGTACTGGTGATGTTTGTGTATTTTGCGAATGATTTAAAACTCTGATCAATTTGCACCGCCAATTCACGCGTAGGACTTAAAATTAAGGCAGTGACATGTTTTCCACGTTTAACCACATTTCCACCAGCTAAAATTCTTTGTAAAATAGGCAAGGCAAAAGCAGCTGTTTTTCCCGTGCCCGTTTGCGCCGAACCAATTACATCTTTTCCGTGCAACACACAAGGAATCACTTTTTCTTGAATGATGGTAGGTTCTTTATAGCCTAATTCTGAAATGGCTTTTAAAAGATTGGCGTGTAATTTTAATTCAAGAAAATGCATGATATCCGTTTACTTTATGGGCACAAAGATAGTTTATTAAGGCGACAGCTGATACTAGTTCCCATATATTCTTGGCCTCTTCGTACAAAACGGAAAGAATCAACCTCAAAAACAACTCCAACGGTGTCAAACCTCTCCCTGGCTTTAGGATGTTTTGGCACAAAACGAAAAAAAAACCAGCTATGGAATGACTCCAACGGAGTCAAACCTCCCCAGGAACGGATGAAATCCGTTCCGATTAAAGGTTGTTTGGGCCGTTTTATCGCGCGTTTTGGCACAAACCGTAAAAAAAAACCAGCCTCAGAATGACTCCAACGGAGTCAAACCTCCCCAGGAACGGATGAAATCCGTTCCGATATAAGGTTGTTTGGGCCGTTTTATCGCGCGTTTTGGCACAAACCGTAAAAAAAAACCAGCCTCAGAATGACTCCAACGGAGTCAAACCTCCCCAGGAACGGATGAAATCCGTTCCGATTAAAGGTTGTTTGGGCCGTTTTATCGTGCGTTTTGGCAAAAAACAAAAAAAAAACCAACCTGAGAATGACTCCAACGGAGTCAAATTTTTATAGGGAACGGATGAAATCCGTTCCGAATAAAAATTTTCGGCGTCGTTTTGGCGTGTGTTTTTGGTACAAAAACCATGACAAAACAAAATCGTGAATTGAAATTCAAAATTTTTTTTACAAAATACCCAACCCATCCGAAATTTTGAACGTATATTGGCACAGTGAAAGATTAAGAACATGAAACAACAAGTAATTATAAGACGAGATTATTCAATTGTCTGCGATAAAGCAGATGACTGGGGTTGTACTATAATTTAACTTAACCATAAAATTATTTATACGAGCTCGGCAAACATTGTCGGGCTTTTTTTTTGTAATAAAATGAAACGATTAATAAATCTGTATTTCAACTCATTTGCCGGATTATCCAAAGAGGTTTGGTGGCTGGCATTGGTATCATTGGTAAATCGAGCGGGGACGATGGTGATACCTTTTTTGTCCTTGTACCTAACAAAGGAATTAAATTTCACCCTTAGCGATGTTGGGTGGGTAATGACTTCTTTTGGATTGGGTTCGGTGGCAGGCTCATGGCTTGGTGGACGTTTTACCGATAAAATTGGGGCCTACCAAGTAATGGTTTTTAGTTTAGTTGGAGCAGGAATTTTATTTCTTGGGCTGCAATTTATCGAATCGTTTGTAGGGTTGTGTATTGGTATTTTTATTTTGATGTCGGTGGCGGATATGTTTCGCCCTGCTATGTTTGTTGCGTTAGGAACTTACAGTAAACC
>JADZFJ010000382.1 GCA_020849935.1 Crocinitomix sp.
ATTAGAAATCGATTTTAAACCCAATACGGATCTTATTGCCAAAAAAAACGAATTAATTCAACTGTTAGGACCCAGTTTTAAGGTAGAGACCAATATCGAACAGAATAAATTAATTTTTGAAACCAGCCAAAGTGAAAAATGGATTACCACCTTACTTTTAGGATTTATTTTCTTTTTAGCGACGTTTAATATGATTGCCTCCATCACCATGTTGGTAATTGAAAAAAAGGAAAATATGAAAACCATTTTTGAACTAGGGGCAAAGGAAACTCAATTGCGACGCATATTTTTTTACGAAGGACTTTTAATCAACGGATTAGGCTTAATTTTTGGACTGATTTTAGGCTACGGGGTTTGTTATTTGCAATTAGAATTTGGCCTTATCGCCATGGAAAATAGCCATGTCGAATTTTTCCCCATCACTTTCAAATGGATTGACTTATTTTTAATTTTGGGAATTACAACCGTATTTGGAATTTTGGCAGCTTATTTGCCAAGTAGATTTTTAATTAAACGAATTATACAATAAAAGATGGTAAAAATTACGTTACTCAGTTTAGGACTTTTGGTTGGATTTTTTGGGTTTTCTCAAACCAGAATGACCCCCGAACTTTTGTGGAAGTTAAAACGAATTGGTGAGGTTTCTGTTTCGCCAGATGGCACGCAGGTTTTATTCAGCCTAAAAAATTATGACCTCGAAAAAAATAGTGGTTCGAGTGAATTGTATGTGGTTTCGATAGCTGGTGGAGTTCCAAAACAAGTGACCAATCGACCAGGAAACGAATTTAATGCTATTTGGCGTCCAGATGGAGCGAAGATCGGATTCCTAGCTTTCAGCGATTTAGATAATAATATCTCCATTTTTGAAATGAATCCAGATGGTTCGGAATTGGTTCAAATGTCACGTACACCAGGTGATATCACTGGATTTAAGTATTTTCCTGATGGCAAAAAAATTGTCTTTACGAAAGATGTTTTCATGAACAACGTAAATTCAAATCAAATTGAATCAGATTTACCAAAATCAAACGCACGTGTCATCAATGATTTAATGTATCGTCATTGGGATTCGTGGGATCAAGGATATCGATCACACGTTTTTTATGGGGTATTGCAAGATGGTAAAATGCAAGGGGCTGGAATTGACATCATGAAAAATGAAAATTTTGATGCCCCAACCAAGCCATTTGGCGGCATGGAACAAATCACCATATCACCTAATGGAAATAAAATTGTGTATGCATGCAAAAAATTAGTTGGGTTGGATTATGCCACCAGCACCAACACCGATTTATTTGTGTATGATGTTTTATTGGGAAGTGTCAGCATTCTTACCAATAACATGAAAGGCTACGATTTAGATCCGCAGTTTTCAGCTGATGGAAAAAAAATTGCTTGGTTGAGTATGGAACGTGATGGATACGAATCAGATAAAAATGACATCGTGGTGCATGATTATACCACCCAATTAACCACTAATCTTACAGGTAAATTTGACCTGACCGTTTCTAGTTTTACCTGGGATGACAAAGGAGAATTTATTTATTTTGTGTCTGTGACCGAAGGAACAAATCAACTTTTTGAGTACGATTTTAAAAAGAAAGAGATTCGCCAAATTACCGAAGGGGTGCATGATTATACTTCCGTACATTTTGCCAAAGACAAACTTGTGGGTGGAAAACAATCTATGAATCACCCAACCGACATTTACAGCGTTGCCATTAAATCTGGAAAAGAACAACAATTAACGGATGTCAATAAGGAGATTTACGATCAATTAGAAATCGGAAAAATAGAACGACGTTGGGTGCCAACGACAGATGGTAAAAAACAATTGGTATGGGTAATTTATCCACCGAATTTTGATCCTGCAAAAAAATATCCTGCCTTGCTTTATTGTCAAGGTGGCCCTCAAAGTGCAGTGAGTCAATTTTTTTCGTATCGATGGAATTTTCAGTTAATGGCAGCCAACGATTATATCATCATTGCACCTAATCGACGTGGATTACCAGGATTTGGGCAAGAATGGAACGACGCAATTGCAGGCGATTGGGGAGGTCAACCGATGGATGATTATATCTCTGCTGTCGACGAATTAAAGAAAGAACCGTTTATTGATGCCAACCGAATTGGTGCAGTGGGCGCTAGTTATGGTGGTTATTCGGTGTACTATTTGGCAGGAATGCACGAAAAAAGGTTCAAGTGTTTTATTTCGCATTGTGGACTTTTTAACCTAGAAAGTTGGTATGGAACCACCGAAGAAATTTTCTTTGCAAATCATGACATTGGAGGACCGTATTTTAATCAAATTGTTCCGCCTAGTTACTTGAAACATTCGCCACATAATTTGGTTCAAAATTGGGATACGCCGATGTTGATTTTCCATGGCGAACAAGATTTTAGAGTTCCTTTAAATCAAGGGTTGGAAGCTTTTCAAGCGCTTCAAATAAAAGGAATTGACAGCAAAATGATACTTTTTCCAGACGAAAATCATTGGGTGTCATCACCACAAAACGGCGTCTTTTGGCACCGGCAATATTATGCGTGGTTGGACAAATATTTGAAGAAGGTTTAAAAAATAGCTTCAATTACCTTGTCGCGGTAAGATTGACCGATTGGAATTGATTTTTCGCCTAAAATTAGGTTGCCCCCATCCAGCGCTGTCACTTTTGATTTGTTGACGATAAAAGATTTGTGGCATCGAATAAATTGATCGAGAGGTAACTTTTCTTCGAGTGATTTTAAGGACAACAGGGCTGTCACACGTCCGTTTCCGAAATAAAACGAAACGTATTCCCGCATGCCCTCGATGTACTTAATATCTGCATAATGAATTTTATACAATTTATGATCGGCTGTCACCGTTAAAAAGTCCTGTTTGAAGACCGATTCTTGTTGTTTACGCAAATCAAAAATCTCTTTGGCCTTATTCATCGACTTTGAAAAACGTTCGAACGAAAAAGGTTTGAGCAAATAATCAATCGCTTCTAGTTCAAAGCCTTCGATCGCATAATTTTGATAAGCTGTGGTAAACACTACCAAGGGCTTGGTCGATAATAATTTAACAAGCTCGGTACCTAATAAATCCGGCATTTGAATGTCTGTAATCACCAAATCAATCTCCTCCGATTTTAAGACCTCCAATGCGAGCGTTCCACTTTTAAACGAACCAACCAATTCCAGAAACGGAACTTTTAGCACATAACTTTCCACTAAATTTCGCGCCAATTGTTCGTCATCAATTACAATACATTTCATGCAATCAAATTTATAGTTAAACGCACAACATAAACCGATTTATCCACCTTAATTTCCAACTCGTGACGTTTCGGATACAAAAGCTCTAATCTCCTTTTCACATTTTCCATACCAACCCCGCTGCTTTTGTCCTTTTTAATTGGCGCTTTAGAAATCGTGTTTTCGGCATGAATAAAAAGTTCATTGCCTTTATTTTCAATCTTAATTTTAATCCATCCATTCACTTTGTCTTGATGGTTGGCATGTTTAAAACAATTTTCAATAAACGGTAATATCAACAAAGGACTAATTTGCAAAGAAGAATTTTCCAGCGTAATCTCCACCGACACATTATTCTGATCCTCATCCTGAAGGTATTGGAGTTTAATAAAACTTTCCAACAACTCAATTTCCGAAGTTAGGGGGACAAAATGATCATTCCCTTCGTACGTCACATACCTCAAAATATCAGACAATTGCAAAATAGCCTCGCCCGTTTTTTTATTGTCAAATTGCGACAAGGAATAGATATTATTTAAAGTATTAAACAAAAAATGCGGATTAATTTGTGCTTTCACCGCTTTCGTTTCAGCCTCCAACATCTTATTTTGAAGCTCCAAACTCTCTTTCGTTTTTAGTTGGAGCAAGTAGGTTTTACGAATTAGGGCCCCAATTAATAGCGGCGGAATAAGCGTCATCAATCGCCCTAAAATGGCAAAACCAATCAGCTTTTTTTGGAAAGGATGAAACCCGAGAGGTAATTTTTCATCCAAATAAATCTCCGCAAACCCAAAAATCACAGCCAACA